>JAYTUM010000223.1:0-18076 GCA_043744575.1 Acidimicrobiales bacterium
AGATATGGCCAAGAACGACAAGGACGATTCAAAGAAAAAGAATTCGGATAAGAAGTCTTCCTCGCCGAAGGACCAAGCTTTTATAAGCAAGAGAGTTACAGCACCAAAAAACAAACCAACGCCTTCTGCGAGACCCGCACAACGCCCGCAGGCGCCAGGCAAAAAACGCGACTAGTAGACAAGGGAATCATTATGGAATGGGTAGAGACAACAGCCGCAACAATTGAAGAGGCAAAAAATCTTGCGCTCGATCAACTCGGGATTGCCGAAGACGACGCCGAGTTCGAAGTAATTGACGAACCCAAGCAAGGGTTATTTGGTCGTACCCGGGGCGAGGCTCGTGTGCGCGCTCGAATTCGCCCGACCAGCCCTCGCGCTAAGAGTGAGCGCCGTGAGCGTGGCGCGAAAAGTGCATCGCGTCGCCCGAGTACCCGCCCTGCCGGTGATTCGGCGACGCCTTCGCGCCGTGACTCGAGCACCCGCGCGCCCCGAGAGCGCAAGCCGCGCCCCGAGCGCCAAGTATCCGACAATGATGGCGAACAAGAAGACCGCGCCAATCAACCCAAGGTCGAGGCGACCACTGTAAGTGCCGCCGCTACCACATTTTTGGAGGGGATGCTCAAGGCTGCGGGCCTGACGGGCAACGTAGTAGCCACAATCGAAAACGATGACATTGACATTCAGGTCAATGGCGACGACTTAAATCTGTTCGTCGGCCAACGCGGCGCCACCCTGATGGCTGTGCAAGATCTGACCCGCGTGGTCAGCCAACGGCGACTCGGCGACCACGACACTCATCTGCGGGTTGACATGGGGAGCTACCGCGAGCGCCGCCGCGAGGCCTTGGGCCGCTTTTCCTTGAAAGTCGCCGCCGAGGTTTTGGCTAGTGGCGAGCCCCGCGCCCTTGAGGCGATGAATTCGGCCGATCGCAAGATCATCCACGACACGCTCGCCGACACCGCGGGCATTGCCACGCGTTCAGAGGGTGAAGATCCACAGCGTCGAGTAGTCGTAGTTCCGGCTTAGCCAGAACTACCCTGACTGGGGTGCAATCCCACACCGACCCGCCCATTTCGCATCAGGGATTGCTGCGAATTTTGGGCGAGGCCCAGCGCATCGGGGCATTGGGGTCCAGTCCCCTACTTGAGATCATTCGCCATGCCTCTTGGTTTGCCGACGCCATCCCCATTGGGGCTCGTGAAGTCGTCGACTTAGGAAGTGGCGCCGGCGTTCCAGGGCTAATAGTTGCTGTTGCCCGCCCGGAACTGCGAGTCACGCTCGTCGACCGTCGCCAGAAGCGGGTCGATGCTCTAATTCGGGCAATTGCCTTGCTCGACAAGGGCGATCAGGTCGTAGTCGTTTGCGCCGATGCCAACCAGATCCGCACAGAATTGTCGTGGCAGCGCAGATTTGATGCGGCGATCAGCAGGGGCTTCGGACCGCCAGTGCAGACTTTGGCGTGGTCGGCCCAATTAGTAAGAGACGGCGGGGTAGTTGTTATCAGCGAACCACCTATTGAGACTGAGGATCGCTGGGAAGGCGTCGATCTGTCCGCTTTGGGTGTCATAGGGCCAACCCGGGTTGGCCCCCTGGCATTGTTCCACGTGGAACATTAAGACATGTGCGACGAAAAGTAGATGGCTGAAACAGAGACCCTTTCGTAAATGTTCCACATGGAACATCCGCTAACCAAGATCTTTTTTGGATTAGCCTTGCGGAACCATGGCCATCACCGCCACGACTACCCAACGTCAACCGCTACCACGGATCATGGCATTCGCCAATCAAAAGGGGGGCGTGGGCAAGACCACCACGACAATTAACCTTGGCGCCTGCTTGGCAGAACAGGGGTATAGGGTTCTAATCATTGATCTAGACCCTCAGGGTAACGCTTCCACTGGTCTTGGTTTAGAGACCAGAGATCTTGAGACCACCATTTATCACGTACTTCTACACGACGCATCTCTCGATGATTGCCTGGTGGCGACAGCCGTGAAAAACCTCTTTGTGGCCCCAGCCAGCCTAGATTTGGCCGGCGCCGAAATCGAATTGGTGCCAGCGATGGGTCGCGAAACGCGCCTAAAAAAGGCGATCGATGCCATTTCTGACCAGTTTGACTTCGTAATGATTGACTGCCCGCCGTCACTGGGTTTACTTACGGTCAACGGATTGACGGCTGCGCACGAGGTAATAGTTCCCGTGCAATGCCAATACTACGCCCTTGAGGGCCTTGGACAGTTGCTGCGCAACGTCGACCTGGTCAGCCGCAATCTCAACCCAGGTCTGGGCGTTTCGACAATTATCTGCACGATGTTTGACTCGCGCACCAAGTTGTCGAGCGATGTCGTTAGTGAGGTTCGCGAACACTTCGGCGAAAAGGTCTGTCGAACCGTTATTCCACATACGGTTCGTTTGGCTGAGGCACCATCTCACGGCAAACCGATCATTACCTTTGACCCGTCTTCGGCTGGTGCCAAGGCCTATCGAGCAGTAGCACTGGAGGTGAGCGGTGGCCCGCCACAGCGGACTCGGTAAAGGCCTCAGCGCGCTGATCCCATCGGACATCAGTCCGCAAACGGGAACAGCAGTGCCGGCGACGTCAGGTTTACGCGAAATTACGATCTCGGCAATCGATCCCAACCCCAATCAACCTCGCGTCCACTTCGACGAAGAGGCGCTTGGCGAACTTACGGCATCAATTAGGGCTATCGGACTGCTGCAGCCAGTATTGGTGCGGCCGGCAAAGGATGGGCGCTTCGAGTTGATCGCCGGTGAGCGGCGCTGGCGAGCAGCGTCTAGGGCCGGATTAAGCATAATTCCAGCGATTATTCGGGTTACCGACGATGTTTCGTCGGTCGAGCAAGCACTCGTTGAAAACTTGCACCGTCAAGACCTCACCGCACTTGAAGAGGCGGCGGCCTACCAGCAACTGTTAGACGATTTCAAGATGACTCACGAAACGATTGCCGAGAAAGTCGGCAAGAGTCGCTCCGCGATAACGAACGCCATCCGACTGCTCTCACTTCCGCCATCAATCCAACAACTGCTGGCCGATGGTCAGCTTTCTGCGGGTCACGCCAAAGCTCTAATGGGTACTCCGGACCGCGCTTTTCAGGAGCAATTGGCAAAACGCGCGGCACAAGAAAGTTGGACGGTTCGCGGAATCGAAAATGCCGTGCGCGAAAATCAAAATTCACAAATCCGCGCGACGAAAACTGACGCGACAAAACCTGGATCAACGCAAAGTACCAAGAGTGGTATTGGCAATCCCAAGACAGAGCGAAGCACACTACGACCACCGGGCTTGCTCGAACTTGAGAATTTGTTGGCCGAACATTTGGGCACAACGGTTGACGTAACGATGCTCGATAAAAACGGCAAGGTCGTAATTCACTTTGCCGATCTCGACGATCTTGAGAGGATGTATCGCTTAATGACCGAGGGACCGATCAGCGAGTGACGCTATTTTGGCGATAATTTCGCCGCAAAACCATAAGCGTCACGCATAGGTTGATGATCAGTCTCTAGTTGAGATTACACACAATCTGTGGATAACTTTGGGGAAAAGTCGGGCAGAAATCCGAGCAGCGGGCTAGCTTCGGTTTGCCGACTCGGATGAAATCCATATGGCTATTGCGTTTGCGAGGGAGTCTCCAATGTCTCGCCACAAGTGGATAACACTGTCGTAATCTCCAATGTTGCAAACGATGGCCGGCATTATTGTCTCTCGCAACACGGGCAGGCGCATCGCCACGACAGACAACCCGTCAATACTGGGCGTGCCAAGTTCAGTCGCCACGATGTTGGCAAGCGACTTGCCGCCGCGCGAAACAAAATTTTCGGTCTCGTAATAAGCAACAAAGTTTGCTTCGTCACTGCTGCATCCAATGCTGATAAAGGCATGGGCGTTAAACGTGTTGGCGGTGCGCACGTGTGCAGCATGGTTGACATCGTCGACGATCAAAATCTGATCGCTGCAAGTTTGTAATCTGCGCGAGATGTGTTGAATTAGTGAGAGCAGTTGCGGTGGGTGAGCACTAGACATCGCCAACACGATGCGCGGTTGCGCATCGTTAACGCCGAAAGAATCGCCACGCAGAAACTCCTCGTACTCGCGCACAGTTACAACCCCTGGACCATCGCCGCTGTGGCCAGTGACTCGGTCTAGCGCCTGAATGGTTTCGGGACCACAGATGCCGTCAATTGCCAAGCCGTAGTTGTGTTGAAATTCGCTCAGAGCGTGAATAGTTAGAGGCCCGCAAATTCCGTCGACCCGCCCGCAGTCAAATCCGAGGCGCGCTAACTGATGTTGCAAAGTCGCGATATCGTCTCCGCGAAGGTGCGGTGATGTCAAGTACAAAAGGCGTGAACCGAAGACCCACGACGATTCAATCAGCGTCAACCAGGTGTTTTCATCGCAGTAGCCGTGGCTGCTCAGCCCCTGCCGGGACTGGAATTCAATCAGAGCGCCGGCCGTGAAACTACAAAAAAAGCCTGGCTCGAGGTCTTTCTGCGAAAGGTAACCAGCGCTAACTAATCGTTGTTGCAGTTGGCGAACTTGTTCGCCGCGCTGACCATGAGTTAATGGGAAGCCGGTAAAAATTCTGCGAGCTCCTGAAGAAGTTGGCCCTTGCCCTTGGCCCCGACGAGGCGCTTTTTCATTTCGCCCTTGTCAAAAATAAGCAAAGTTGGGATGCTCATCACGTTGAAGCGTTGGGCGATGTCGCCGTGCTCGTCAACATTGAGTTTGGCGATAGTTAACTTGCCAGATTGTTCGACGGCGAGGTCTGCCAGGACCGGCGCAATCTGCTTGCACGGTCCACACCATTCGGCCCAGAAATCAACCAGTATCGGCATGCTCGAACTCTTGACAGTTTCATCGAAATTGTTGCTTGTGAGTGTGATGACTGTGTTAGTCATGATTGCTCCTTTGTCGGGACTCAAGTTTACCGTGACGTGTAGCAAGTCTTAGGCGTGCTGCGACTCCAGCCATTTCTCGCAGTCAATCGCCGCCATACAACCAGAACCCGCCGCAGTAATGGCCTGGCGGTAAGTGTGATCCTGCACATCGCCACAGGCGAAAATGCCTGGAACATTGGTAAATGTCGAGCCAGGCTTGGTTTTTAGGTAACCGTTTTCCTCCATGTCGAGCACGCCTTTGAATATGTCGGTGTTCGGTCGGTGGCCAATAGCCACGAATACGCCTGTCACCTTGAGTTGCGAAACAGAGCCGTCGACCGTGTTGGTGAGTTCGACGCCCGTGACCTTTTGATCGCCATGCACCTTGGTCACAGCCGAGTTCCAAATGAACGATATTTTTTTGTTGGCGTGGGCACGGTCCTGCATGATCTTTGAGGCGCGCAACGCATCGCGGCGCACGACGATTGATACTTTGGACGCAAATTTGGTCAGAAATGAAGCCTCTTCGAGGGCCGAGTCGCCGCCGCCGACCACAACTATTTCTTGATTCTTAAAAAAGAAGCCGTCGCATGTCGCGCACGTCGATAAGCCGTGGCCAATCAGCCGCGATTCTTCTTCTAACCCAAGCATCAGTGACTGCGCACCGGTCGAGACGATGATCGACTCGGCCGTGTATTGCGTGTCGCGAACCCAGACTCGAAACGGGCGTTGAGAAAAATCTACTCTGGTGACCTTTTCTGTGATGAACGTGGTGCCGAATCGCAACGCTTGTTCGCGACAGCGGGCCATAAGATCGGGCCCCATTATCCCTTCGGGAAAACCCGGAAAGTTTTCTACTTCTGTGGTCAGCATCAACTGGCCGCCTGGCTGATCAGAAGTTGAACTGGGCTCGCCCTCGATCATCAGTGGCGAGAGGTTGGCCCGCGCGGCGTAAATGGCGGCGGTAAGGCCAGCGGGGCCAGAACCTACTATTAGAACTTTGTGAGTTGAATCGTTACCAGCGATTTGATTGGACACGGCTGCCTTTCGACTGGGGGATGAGAGGGGTTCGTGATTTTGTCATTGCGCTGGCGGTCGGCGACGGCGCATCAAGATTGCCCCAATTGCCATAAACGCGGCGCCGAGAACCATGTATGAGAGCCACACCGACGTGCCGTGATCAAACCATACGTCACCGATTGCTTGCAGCGCGCGCATAGTGCCGATCAACAGCAACACGCCAATCACCATCGAGATAGCGGACGCCAAAATTCCGAACACGACAAATCGGGCGACAACAACAAGCGGGCGAGTGGTATAGCGCTTCACGATCGACACCAAGCGATCTATCGTGTCAACGGTATTAGTTGCCCAGCGCGGGTCGGTAAATGGATTTGACGGCACGCGTCAAGGCTAACCCTCAGAGAAGGTCACTCCTGAGACAACGCCCTGAAAGGGGTTGATCGCACTGCAACCGTTGCTTTTACCAACCTCGCGCAAAACCACGAGCAAGAAATTTGCCGGTGACGTAATCACGAATTCGCCGCGCTGGCGCACCATGCTCAGCGATTGCGTAACTGGCTCGCCCCATTGGGCCAATTGCGTCGGGGCGACATCTTGGGCTGCGTAAATCTCTATTCGCCAAGGGGCGTTGACGATACCGAAACCCAAAGTTCCAATCGCTGGGCGGGACAGTTGTATGACGACGCCGACAAAGTCTTTGGCACCGAAGTTCTTGTTGGCGTAACACGTGGTCGTCCACTTTGTGGCGGGGATGCCATCAATCAAGGCGCCTACCTGGGCCTCATTTTCGTGGCCATCTTTACTATTGGGATCAAATGTTGAAATCATCGTAATGGCAACTGGTTCGACGACAACGGGAGCAACGCCTTGTGGCGAGACGCCGACGCGATTAGTTGCCGAAACCTTCCAAAGCACGCCAGCGCAAAGAGCCACAATTACGCCTATCACGACCAAGAGGCGGCGGTTGCCGTGACCTCGCGATGATTTCTTACGCACCATGATCGGTGCTGCAGTTCGAACGAAGTTCGGCTCGCCAGCTATTGGTCGTCGTCGCCCGCCGACGGGGGTCGTCGAGACATGTTCGATGTTGTCGAGTGTGATTAAGCCGGTCGTGATTATGCCGGCCGCACTAATTCCAGATGGCGGCGTCAACGAAGTGGTCTGATCTTGTTGTCCTGTACCCGCGCTCAAAAGCGCGGCGCGAGTTTCTGTGCCGGTTACGTATCGGTCTGCCGGATTACGCGATAACAACCTATGAATCACCTTGACTAATTGCGGCGACAGCGATGGTCGCAGTCGGCCAAGATCTGTGGGTTCACGCTGCAAACGCGCCAACGCTGTATCGGCGTCTGTCTCTCCGATAAACGGCACTCGGCCGGCCAGGCATTCGTAAAGCACCAACCCGAGGCTGTATAAATCGGCGCGACCGTCTAGCGGTTTTCCGCGCACCAACTCGGGGCTCAAATATTTGGCTGTGCCCATCATGATGTTGTCATTGGTGAGGTCGTCACCGCTCGCGCTCAACGCCTTGGCGATTCCAAAGTCTGTGAGCAGGCAGCGCCCGTCGGGCGTGACGAGGATGTTGCCCGGCTTAACATCGCGGTGTACATAATTGGCGCGGTGCGCGGCGTCGAGACCAGCCGCTATTGATGCGCCGATATGAATTGTGAGTTGTGGCCCGAGGCGTTTGCGAGCGTCCAATAATTCGCGCAGACTCTTGCCGTCTACGAACTGCATTACCACGGCTTGTTGGCCAAGGTGCTCAAAGCAGTCGTAAACCGCAACAATGTTGGGGTGGTCGAGGCCGGCGCAGGCAACCGCTTCGCGACGAAAACGCTCTGCCGTCACTGGGTCGTTGGCCATGTGCGGCTTCAAAAATTTGACGGCAACTTCTCTGGTTAAAAATGTGTCGGTCGCCAACCACACTTCGGCCATGCCGCCGCGGGCGATGGATCGTTCGAGGCGGTAACGACCGCCGATGATTTCTGGAAGGGTGCTATCAACTGACATCGCTGTGACGCGACGCTAGTGCCTCTAACCCTTATCTTTAAGGGATATCAGTTTCAGTTGACTGTGCTGAACGCAACACCAATTGCGCCCGCCCCGGCGTGCGAGCCGATGACCGCGCCGATGTCGCCGATTATGATTTCGCCTTCATAAAACTCGCGCAATCCGGCGAGCAAAACATCAGAATCGCTGCACTCGGCCTGCATAATCACGAGGTGATCGACCTTGCCAGCGTTGCGAACCTTGTCAACCAAGAACGCTACGGATTTACCGCGAGTGCGTTGCTTACCGCCCTCGACGACCAACCCATTGGCGACCTCTAAAATCGGTTTGATTGACAATGCCGACGCCAATAACGCCTTGACACCACCGATGCGGCCACCCTTTTTTAAATTTTCGAGGGTGTCTAGGGCTGCCCAGCATTGAACCCTCTTGGTAAAGGATGTGCCGAAGTCGGCGACCTGATCAAGAGTGGCTCCGGTTGCGGCCAATTCAGCACACGCCAGCACCGTGATCCCTTCGCCCATTGATGCCGAACGGCTATCGATGATGCGGATCGGAATATTGCCGGCAAACGATTTGGCGGCGACTTCGGCACTCTGCATCGTGGCCGAAAGATCGCTCGAAAGTGAGACCACGCAGATACCGGTTGCACCTTGCGCGGCGAGATCTCGAAATGCGGCTTCGAACTTGCCCGGCGCTGGGGCTGCCGTCTCTGGCAACATCGGTGACGAGGCGCACTTGGCCCAAAACTGCGCAGTCGTGAGGCTCTCGCGGTCGACGAACTCTTCGTCGCCGAAGCGATAGGTCAGCGGGACGATCGTGATACTAAATTTTTTTGCCATCGCGTCTGGTAGATCACAGGCGCTGTCGGTGACGATGCGAATTGTCATAGCAGTCAGCGTATCGCAGGGTGTTTATGCTTCGAATTGTCGCGGCGGGTGCGGCGCACGTGCGCTATCCACCAAGCCATCAAAATTAGAACCGCCGCACCAGTAACAAGTTGGCCTAGACCCGCCAGGGCGCTGACCCGCGCAGAAAGTTGCACGCGTTTGCCAACCTGGGTGGCACCGTCTGGGGTGTGCATAACAACTTCGAGCGGGAAGGTGCCGTTTGAGCGAGCTACAACGGGGACGATCAGATCGCTCGCCGTGCCAGCGGAGATGGTGACGGTTTGCGATCCAGAAGGAAACTGTAATTTCGCGCTCACCAAGTCGACGATGACGCGTAAGTTTTGGTCGGACTCGTTCTTGATTTGCAGACGCAAGTTGCTCTCTCGCCCACTAAGGGTAAATGTCAATGATTCTGGCAACTTCAACGATTGGCGAATCCGGCGCATCTGGGCGCGCACACCCGCGATGTACTGATCAAATTGGTCACCGGTGAGGTTGTCGTTCGCTGCCGCCGCGGCAATTTTGGCCCAGCTACTAGGTACCGCAGAGCCTTCCACGAACATCGTCGATGTTGAAGCGATCTCGGTGGCGAGAGACTCCAACTGGTCACGAGTCGTGGCAACGTCAACGCGAGTCGTCGTCGGTACTTGAAGTTCGGTCGCTGCGGCGTCGCCAAGTATGGCGCCTCCAAGTGCGCGCAATTCAAGTTGTGGAGCATTGTCCAGAGCGACCGCCAGCGGTTTCATTAGCGCGGGGTCTTGCACTTCGCCAGTGTTTGTCGACAGCACCGTGAGCCGTGTAGTTACATCGCCTTGGGCCGCGATGATCTCGCCGCGCTGAACAATCAACTCGGCGGCAATCCTGTAGGCGTCTTGTACGGGATTTTCGTGGGTACCCGATAGTTCCTGCGCGTAACGGACGTCGCTCACAATTAGCGCCATCGAGACTTCGCTAATGCTGCTGGAAGTTATGACTCGATAGGGTCGAGCGTAGTTTTCGAGCACTCCCAAATTCGCCGACGCCTGCGGAAGCAGAACCAAGGTCTTTACGCCGAAGTCGCTCAGCAGCGACATTCCGTCGGCGTCTACTCCGGTTCGGCTCAACCAAACGTTGTGCGACGGTATCGCCTCGCCGTTGTTGAGATCCACTATGTCGTCGCCACGGCGCAACTGCTCAGCGAATTGGGCGGACATGTCGGCGCGTTTGGCACTCGAAACGTCGAACGAGACAAACGTCGTTGTCAGCAACTCGTGCTGCGCAAATTTGGCACGCAACCTCGCAAGCAATTCGTTGTCGGCTACATCGGTCGAGCGTTCGAGGCCGTCGAGTAGTTCGGGTTGTACTTGAACAGAAATTGGCCCCGCCTTGGCGTCGAGCAGGTCGGCGAGGCGAATTAATTGGGTGCGTGCGCCGTTAGTAATAGTCGTGGTGCCGTCTGGTTGAAATGTCGGCGGCGAAGCAATGCTGACGGCAACCGCAACGGGCATCCGTGGGAATGCGGCGGTCGAAGCAAAAACGTTGATGAACGTCGTCAGTGTCGCCACTACTGTCTTGGCCTGCACGATTTCAATTTCGATTGGATAAATGCCCGGATTTTTTAAAGTCAGCGCGATCTTGCTTGCTCTCGTGGTCGTGGCGACCACAAAAGTAAGACTGCCGCCAGCTGACGACAACGCATTGGAAATTGGCGTTTCAACTTGGGACACGGTCGCTATGTCGATGCTGCCATCGCTGACACCGCTAACTTGCGCCCGTGAAGTTACGGGAGTCTTGGCGACTACTCGTATCACAGCGGAACGGTCTGCAATGACGGCCAAGAGTGCAGCCTCGTCGTTGACGCTAACGATGAAGCGCAGGTTCGAACCCTGCGAAATATTGAAGTACTGACCTGAAAGTCGCAGATCGAAATTTTGCACCGTGCCGGCCGCCGAGACCATCGGTGCGGTTGAGGCAAAGGCGCCACAGCACATTGCAAAAAACGAGATCAAGGCCGCAAAAAATTTATTCATTATCTTGCGCCAATGGTACGGCGCGGTTCGCGCCTAACCTGAAATCCATGATCCCGCAGCGCTTTGCTCCAGTGCTGTCAGAATTGGCGCCAATTGCTCGACGCTTCGGCGTGGCGGGATTTCGGCTTTTCGTTGTAGGTGGCACGGTGCGCGATTTGCTACTCGATCGCGACACGGGGTCGCTCGATTTCGATCTCACAACCGATGCCACGCCAGACAAGATCAAGGAGATCGTGCACGGTTGGGCGGATTCGATCTGGACTCAGGGCGAGCGTTTCGGCACAATCGGTGCGATGAAGAACGGTCGCTCTCTAGAGATTACGACACATCGCGCCGACGCCTATGCGCCCGATTCGCGCAAGCCCGAGGTCAAGTTTTCGAACGAAATCACGATAGATCTTTCGCGCCGGGACTTTACGATCAACGCGATGGCGCTAGAGCTGACTTCTGAAGATCCGCAACTGGTCGACCCACACAACGGTGCAGTCGATTTGCTGTCACACGTTTTGCGAACGCCGCTGTCGCCGACGATAAGTTTTTCTGACGACCCGCTGAGAATGATGCGCGCTGCGAGATTCATGTCAGCGCTGGACATGCAGCCAGTGCCCGAACTGGTGCTTGCTGTTAACGAGATGCATGAGCGGATCAAGATTGTTTCTGCCGAGCGAATTCGCGGCGAACTCGACAAACTGATCGTTACCGAGCATCCGACTGCGGGTCTGTGGTTCTTGGTCGATTCGGGGCTCGCGCAACACTTTTTCCCAGAGTTGCCGGCGATGAAGCTCGAGCAAGATCCAATTCATCGGCACAAGGATGTGCTTACGCATACGCTCGCCGTCGTAGAGAATGTTAGGCCAGACGCGTCTAGCGACTTCGATTTTCGAATCACGCGCCTGGCCGCGCTATTTCACGACATCGGTAAACCCAAGACGCGCTCGATCAAGGACGGCAAGGGCGTCAGTTTTCACCATCACGAAGTTGTCGGTGCGCGGATGAGCAAGCTGCGCCTCAAAGAGCTTAAATACTCGACCGAAGATCTCGAGGCGATCACTGAACTCGTTGCTCTGCATCTGCGCTTTCACACCTATCAAATGGGCTGGACGGATTCTGCCGTGCGCCGATATGTGCGCGACGCGGGACGCTATCTAAATGAGTTGAACGTCTTGACGCGTTGCGACTGCACGACGCGAAACGAAAAGAAGGCGCTGATGCTTTCTAAGCGAATGGACGATCTCGAATCGCGCATCGCCGTACTGGCGTCGCAAGAAGAGCTTGCCGCCTTGCGCCCCGAACTTGACGGCGCAGCGGTGATGTTGCAACTCGGCATTTCGCCGGGACCCGGCGTCGGAGTTGCGTTAAATTTTTTGATGGAGATCAGGCTCGAGGAAGGCCTGCTCGGCGAGATCGAAATCCGCCGACGCTTGGACGAGTGGTGGATGCTTCAGAGGCGGTGAGCAACGGCTTTAGGAAATTTGTTGGCGCGCGCTCGGCAACTGACTAATGTTCGCTGTTATGACTGGTCGACGTATCGCTGCGGGTTGGCTGAGCGCGCTCAACATTTCTGACGATACGGGCGAGGCGATCGGCGGCGTCATCGATCACCGCCTCACGCGACGCGCGCTCATCAACGAGTATCGCAAGGGTCGATTGCGTAAAGATCAAGTTTGCGATGCGCACCCGGAGCTACTGCGCGCGGCGCGAAACTTCGGTGACGAGACGCGTGTTTTGTGCCCCATCTGCGTGGCCGACAATGTTGTTCTCGTAACGTATGTGTTTGGGCCGTACCTGCCCAAGCACGGCCGCTGCGTGACAACGCCTAACGAACTCGAGCGATTGCGCCAACAGCAGCACAACTACACGGCATACGTAGTCGAGGCGTGCCGCCAGTGCGGCTGGCACCACCTGTTGCGCTCTATCCCCATGTCGCGGCGAGTGCGCGAGACCACCGCGGTGGGCGAATAACATCGCTGTGACTCGGCTGGCCCGCAGCAGCTCGTTATCCATGTGACAGCCCTGTGGCATGGTGCTGATGTGCCGTTACACTCACCTTTCCATATCCACCCTGCCCCTCAAGGGGCTCTGGCCTTTGGCCAGAACCGAAGGGAGTTACCACGCGATGCGTGCTTACGAATTAATGCTCATTGTCAACGGAAGTCTTGAGGACTCCGTTGCACACAGTTGGATTAACACTGTGACGAAGTCAATCGAAGGTGCCGGTGGCACAGTGCACGGCACGGTCGATTGGTGGGGCAAGCGCAAACTTGCTTACCCAATCAAAAAGCAAAACGACGGGTACTACGCAATCTTCAACGTGTCAGCCAAAGGTGGCGCGCTTGACGATGTCGAGCGCACCCTGCGCATCGCCGACGATGTGCTGCGTCACAAATTGCTTCGATTGCCAGACCCAGAAGCGGTGCGTCGCGGTCTTCCCGTGACAACGTCCTGACCAATTAATCCTGACCACAACAGCATTAGAAATAATTCGAAGAAGTAACAGCAGATAAGGATCAATCACTATGGCTGATAACACCATTACTCTCGTCGGCAACCTCACGCGCGACCCAGAGTTGCGTTTCACCACGACAGGGCGCGGCGTCGCCTCATTTGGCATCGCCGTCAGTCGCCGGTACCAAGTCAACAACGAATGGCAAGAGCAGACCTCATTTTTCAATGTCACAGCTTGGGGTGAGCTCGGCGAGAACGCCGCGGCTTCGCTCTCTAAGGGCGCCCGAATTGTTGTTACCGGCCGCCTCGAGCAGCGCGAATACACCACCCGCGAGGGCGACAAGCGCACCGCGATCGATGTCATCGCCGACGAACTCGGGCCGAGCCTGCGTTGGGCCACAGCAACTGTTGAGCGCACCACGAAGAAAGACAATGCGGGTGGCGCCTCGCGGGGCTCGAACCCTGGTGGCGAAGCAAGTCCACACGACAGCGGCGAAGAGCCGTTCTAGTTCATTCTATAAAATCAAAACAATTCATCGATAAAGGACCCAGACCATGACAAGTAAAAAGAATAAGGCCCGCGCAGCCAAGGCGGCACTGCGCAAATACAAGAAGCGCCCAAATATTTTGGGTAAAGAGAAGAGTGACTTCATTGATTACAAAGATGTCAATTTGTTGCAGCGTTTCATGTCCGACCGCTCTAAGTTGCGCGCCCGTCGCATGAACGGCAACACCGTTCAGCAGCAGCACGACGTCGCCTTGGCGGTAAAGAACGCCCGCGAAATGGCGCTCTTGCCATATACCAAGCGCGTCGCCGCCAACCGTGCACCTCGCCGCGGTGACGACCGCGATGACGACGACGGCGGTTACTCGGGTGGCCGCCCCTACAAGGGCAACAAGAAACCGATGCCGTCACGCATCTCAGCTACTACTTCGACCACTGACGTTCCACTCACCAGCACCGTTGTCGACGCCGCCACCCCAGACGCAACAATTACGTCGGAGGCATAAGTCATGAAAGTATTACTGCGTTCAGATATCGCTGGTGTTGGCCGTCGTGGCGACATCATTACTGTGTCCGGTGGACACGCCCGCAACTTCTTGCTTCCAAAGGGCTTGGCCATTGAGGCATCTGACGGTGTCGTCGTACAGGCAGAGGTGATGCGCAAGTCTCGCGACCAACGCGAAAGCGCTGGTCGCAATGAGGCTCAGGCCTTGAGCACCAAGTTGATGCAGAGCACTTTCACGATCGCGGCAAAGGTTGGCAAGGAAGGTCGCCTGTTCGGTTCCGTCTCGCCAACGGAGATCGCCGACGCGGTCCTTAGCCAGGCTGGCATCACAATTGATCGCAAGCAGATAGTTATCGCCGAGCCATTGCGCAACATCGGCGAGCATTCAGTAACCGTTGGTCTATTCACAGATATTGAGGCCACAATTAAGCTTTCCATAGTCGCGCTCTAATTAGTTTTCCCCAGCCAATTCACAGGGTTATACCTCTAGCGATGCACAGCCTGCATCGGGCAAGGTAGAGCCATGTCTGGTGCCGATCAACCACGCGGCGAGTCGCGTGCTGCGCAGCGCAGCACCCAACGCGTGCCCCCGCACAATCTCGACGCCGAGGCTTCGTTATTGGGCGCGATGTTGTTGTCGCGCGAAGCGGTTAGCGTGGCACTCGAACGCGGCTTGCGCTCTGAAGAGTTCTACAAGCCTTCGCACCAAAATATTTTTGACGCAATTCGCTCACTGAATACTGCCGGCGAGCCCGTCGACCCCGTTACGGTTGCCGACGAATTGCGCCGCGCAGGGTTGCTTGAGAGCGTCGGCGGCCTCGACTTGTTGTTGTCGTTGCAAAACACGACGCCGGCAATTACGAGCGCCGATCGCTACGCCAAAATCGTGCGCGACACCGCCCGCCTGCGTCGACTCATCGGTGCCGCCGCTGACATCGCCGAGATTGCCTACAACGAGCCTGACGATGTCGATAAGGCCCTCGACGAGGCAGAGAGCCGCATCTTCGACATCGCCGAAAGCGAAACTGGAGACAACGCGCAACGCGTCTTCCCCCTAATCAACGAGACAATGGAGAAGTTAGAAGATCGTTTCAATAGTAAAGACGCGATCACTGGTGTGCCGAGCGGGTTCGCCGACCTCGACAAAGTGTTGCTGGGATTTCAGCCTGGCACCCTCAACATTGTTGGCGCTCGCCCCGCGATGGGCAAGAGTGCGTTCGCACTGGGCATCGCCGTGCACGTCGCCCAAACGACCAACCTGCCAGTGCTGTTTTTCTCTCTCGAAATGGGCAAGGCCGAGCTTGCCCAGAGAATTTTGGCCAGCGAGGCCAGCGTCGACTCGATGGTGTTGCGCACTGGTCGGCCGTCGCCCAACGACTGGACCAAGATCGGTCACGCCGTGGGTCGGCTAGATATTCCATTGATTATCGACGACAGCGCCGGAACATCTGTCGGCCAGATTCGCGCCAAGGCCCGTCGCGTTTACAGCCGTGAAGGCGGCATCGGCCTGATTGTTATTGATTACTTGCAGCTGATGGGCGGCGACGGCAGGCCTGAGAATCGCCAACTCGAAGTCAGTGAGATTAGCCGCAAGCTTAAATTGTTGGCGCGCGAATTTGATGTGCCCGTGTTGGCGCTGAGCCAGTTGAGCCGCGGCCTCGAGTCGCGCACTGACAAGCACCCGACACTTTCAGACCTTCGCGAATCTGGCGCCCTCGAGCAGGACGCCGATGTGGTTATGTTTTTGTATCGTGCCGAGGTCTACGAGACAGATCCAAACCTGCGTGGTTCGGCAGAGGTCAACATCGCCAAGCACCGCGCGGGTCCACTCGGTTTCGCCCGCCTGGCGTGGATGTCGACATACACGCGCTTCGACAACATGGCCAGCGACAACATCACCGAATCGGCATCTCGCAACTAATCTTGCGCAATGTTCTTAGGTAAAGACCTACTCGGATATTTGGTTCTCGCTCTCGGAAGCGCGATGTGCGTCGGAAATGTGCTGGCGCTGGTAAAACCACCCACCAAACGGCGTGACGACGCCGATCTCGAAAGGGCCCCAGTTGCGCGCAGCGTGGCAATGGCTGCAGTCGGATTGGTGGCGGCACTGTGGGCGCTGGCCAGCCTGATTGGCGGCTGAGTCATGACAGTGGCGCGTATTGATCTTGAAGCGGCGTAGCAGTACACCTTCGCCAACAGGCCGTCGTCAGTACCGTTTCTAAGCGCTGCTACTAAGTGCTGCTGCTAAGAGGTAGTGACTGTGACGACCAGCTGCGACTCGAGCGCATCGGCGAGCCGGCGCAACTGCCCGGCCGGATCGCCGCCAACGACTGACGACCCGTGCATCAGCCCGAGCACGCGGGGCTGCAGGTCGGCAAGCCGACGGATTGTCGGCACAGTAAGCGGTCCCATCGACATCGAACTGAACATTCCTTCGGCCACGAGCGCAGCATCCACAATGTCGGCGCTCGTTGTCGCGGCACGGCCATCAAGGTGTGCTAGCACATCCCCGCACAGCAGGGTGCTGGTGACTTCTTCGAGCACCACCTGTGCTTCCCAGTTGTGGGGCACGTGCGGTGTACAAATGAACCGCACGCGCCGACCTCCGAGGTCGAGCACTTCGCCGTCAGCCATCGCCCGAGGAGGACGAATGGCCATGTCCGCCACCGACAGCTCGCAGCCGAGTGTGTTAAATGCGACTGTTGACGTGGGCGCCGCGGCCAACCAGTCGTTTAACGCTCCGCTCTCGTCGCTCTCGACGTGACCAAATGTGATCCAGCGGAGGCGCTCGATTGGCATGATTCGCTTGAACGCTTCGGAGATTATTGGGAACATTCCGTGCGGGCCGCAGTGAAAAAGTAGTGGCTCGTCGGCGTCAATAACGAACTGGTTGAACGTGAACCCAGCCGGCGGGGCGATCTCGGGGACGTATGTCGACAGTCGGTAGATACCGTCGGCGATCTCGTCAATTTGTGTTTCCATCATGGTGCTCCTCTGCCGGAAACTGTCGGCTGTCGGTGTTCGAGCCAAGTACCGAGCACATCGGCTAGCACTTCAGCTGGTGGTTGTCCCCCTTCGCGGAGGAGGCGGTATACCGCGGCGTCGACCAGCGCGACTACGACGGCAACTGTGTTGTCGTCGTAGTCGTCGCCGAGCGCGGCGCGGGCAAATCGGCATGTCTCGTCGTGAAATTCGGCAACGAACTTTCGGATTGGCGCGACCTTTCGGGCGTCGCTACGAATCCATTCCCAATCACCGAGTAGTTCCAACCGCTCACCTATCGAATCAGCGAACAGTCGGAGCCGCGTACGCACGTCGCTGACTGTGGCCAACGCTGCGGGGTCGAGCGGCGGAAGCATCGATCGGGATAGTTCACCACACGCCTCAACGACGGCGTCGTAGGTGGGGAAGTGGCGATACACCGTCGCCAGGCTCAAGTCAGCGCGTTCGGCAATGTCGCGGAACGTGGTGTCGGCAATGCCTTTCTCGTCGTGCACCTCATACGTGGCCATGACGATCCGGCGGCGCGTTTCGGCGACCGAGTCAATCCGTTTGCCCAACTGGTACGCCCGTGGATTCATTGATGAGAAGATTACATCAATTAATTACGACTTGTCAAGAGGCCCTTTGGGAGTGGGAGAAAGTGGCTAAGTCGATTCCTAACCGATCCGGCCGCTTCCGGAAATCCTGATCTGAGCGGCTTTCGCTGGAGCGGGTGACGGGAATCGGACCCGCGTATTCAGCTTGGGAAGCTGATGTTCTACCACTGAACTACACCCGCAATAATGCC
>JAYTUM010000224.1:0-4507 GCA_043744575.1 Acidimicrobiales bacterium
TTTAACTGTGGTCAAAGCGTTTAGTTCGTGACGCAACTCAAATGCCTCTGCAAGAATCTTGCGAATAACCCCCGGCGAACTAAGCGTCGACACGCCACGAGTTCGCGGAAAGTAGTCGACGCCAAATTGGACTACGTTCATGCCCAACTTGCGCGCACTCACCATCAGCTCGGCGTCAATGAATGATCCCTCGCTCTTGAGTGTGATCTGTGTAAACACGCTCTTACGCACCAACTTGAACGCAAAGTTGACATCGCGGAAGCGCACGCCAAACAGAGCCCGCACCATCAGGTTGTAGAAGTGCGAGTAGACGACGCGCACATAACCTTCGCCCGTTCGGTCAAAGCGGTAGGCGCCGACGATGTCGGCCTCGTACTGTTTCATCAACCGCATCGCCTTGTGTAATTCGCGCATATCAAACGGCAGGTCGGCATCTGTATATAACACGACATCACCAGTGGCGGCTGCAAAACCAGACTTGATCGAGCCGCCTAATTTGCGGTTCGTCGGGTGATGCACAACCTTGACGTGCGGGTCGCGTGCGGCGGCCTCATCTGCCAAGCGCGGCGTCGAATCTGTCGATGCGTCGTCGACGATGACCAATTCGTAGTCGCCGATTTCGCCGCTGGCGATCAGTTCTAGGCAAACGCCCTCGGCGGCGTCGAGGGCGCGCTGCAAATACTCTTCCTCGTTCCACATCGGGAAAAACACCGAAAGGCACTCGAATTTTGTCGCGGCCATACCCAATTAGGCTAACTGCGGCCTGCCGCGTTGTACTCTACATGGTGTCATGTCGCAGATACCTCCCCCTCCACAGGCAACACCCGTAACTCAGCTGACAAAATCATGGCGCATCGCCACGGCGCTGTCGTGGTTGTTGGTCGGTTTGGCGTTACTGTCCTTGGGCATCTCGAGTCGCACAGTCGGCAAGTCCGTGACTTGGCTCGGGCCCGAGTCGAACCCGAAGTTTTTCGGATTTTGGGTCGTGCCATTCTTAGCGCCACTTGTAGCCGGCTATTTCGCGATCAGACATAGCCGTTGGGCATCGCTCGTCGGCGCCGCAGCTTCGGCAGCGCTGGCAATCGTCGCCGCGATTGACTTCAATTCGACACCAGGCGTCGCGATCGGCGAATTCGTTCTTGCCGGTGCCGGCATTTTAATTTCGATCGCCGCACTCGCGGGCCGCCAAAGCGTCAATGTCTACGCCCAAGCGCCACAACCGTGATAATCGCTGGGTTCGCGCCGACTGATATTCAGTACCTTAAGTAGATGACTGAAAATAGTCTTGCGTCTAACGCCAAGGTGCTCGCCTCACTACCCATTGGCGAGCGTGTCGGCATCGCCTTCTCGGGCGGCCTTGACACGTCGGCTGCCGTCGCCTGGATGCGCGAAAAAGGCGCAGTGCCATACGCCTACACCGCCAACTTGGGCCAACCCGACGAGCCAAATTTAGAAACGGTGCCAGACCGCGCCATCCAATACGGTGCAGCCGAAGCGAGACTGATCGATTGCCGATCCGAACTCGTGCGCGAAGGATTAGTTGCGCTGCAGTGCGGAGCGTTTCATATCACGACCGCGGGCAAGACATATTTCAACACCACCCCGCTCGGGCGCGCGGTGACCGGCACGTTGCTCGTGCGGGCGATGAAAGACGACGGCGTCGACATCTGGGGCGACGGTAGCACCTACAAGGGTAATGACATCGAGCGCTTCTACCGCTATGGTCTGCTCGCCAACCCGAGCCTGCGCATCTACAAACCGTGGCTCGATGCCGACTTCGTGCGTGAACTTGGCGGCCGCGCCGAGATGAGCGCGTTCTTGGCGAACAAGAAACTCCCGTATCGCGACAGCGCCGAGAAGGCTTACAGCACCGACTCAAATATTTGGGGCGCAACACACGAGGCCAAGCAACTCGAAGAGTTGTCGACCAGCATGCACATCGTGGCGCCCATCATGGGGGTCGCCCATTACGACGCAACGGTCAAGATTGCTACTGAAGACGTAACCGTGACGTTCAAGGAGGGCTGGCCCGTGGCGCTCAACGGAAAGGTATTCGATTCGCAAGCAGATCTAGTGCACGAAGCCAACAAGATCGGCGGCCGTCACGGCCTGGGCATGAGCGATCAGATCGAGAACCGCATCATCGAGGCCAAGAGCCGCGGCATCTACGAGGCGCCGGGACTCGCCCTGCTACACATCGCCTACGAGCGCTTGCTGTCGGCGATTCATAATGAAAACACGATCGAGAACTACCGCCAGATGGGTCGTCGCCTCGGCCGTTTGTTGTACGAGGGACGCTGGTTTGATCCACAGTCGCTAATGCTGCGCGAGCCGCTAATGCATTGGGTCGGCTCGCTAATAACAGGCGACGTCACAATTCAGTTGCGCCGCGGCGACGACTACAGCATTCTCAACACGATCGGCCCAAACCTGACATATGCGCCCGAGCGCCTGAGCATGGAGCGCGTGCAAGATGCAGCCTTCGGTCCGCTCGACCGCATCGGCCAACTTACGATGCGCAACCTCGACATTCAAGACACGCGTGCCAAAATTGACGAGTACCGCCAGGCTGGCACGCTCGGTAGCGGTGGCCTGCTCGAACTCGAGTAACGAGACTCTAAGAAAGTTGCGGCAGCGCGACTTCTAGAAATTCGTAGTCGCTGCTCGGCTCGCTCATACCGAAGCGCATCTGGGCCGGGATCGTGACGCAATCGGATTCACCAAACCGATGTTGCTCACCGGCTAGCGACACGGTCACAGAACCGTTCAACACAAACATCATATAAAACTCTCCCAAATGGGTCTCGCTCGTTGCGGGTGGTTTCATCTCAGAAGTCGGCCGGACAACGCGCACGCCGGCCAGTGCGCCAGTCGCCGCGCCGATACCGGTGTCGCAAAACTCGTAACCACCGTGACGCCACGAGCGCCATTGCGAATTTGCGGCGACATGGCGAACAAATCTCTGACCCGAATAATCGCGTTCAGTGTTAATCGCTGGCGTCGGAAGCGTCTGAGAGTGGTCGGCAATTGTTTCGTGCTCGGCTGGGCAGCCAATCTCAATTACTTTGAGGTCATCTGAACTCTCTAACACTCTGTGTCGAATGCGCGGCGGCTGCAACACGCAGTCGCCTGCCTGCATCACAAACGGCTCGCCCTGATCTTCGTAGACAACGCGCACCCACCCGCGGTGACAAAAGATCATCTGAAAACGAATCTTGTGAAAGTGCACGTAGTCGGGCACTGGCCCACCGTTGGGGATGTGAATGTGCGAGGCAATGAAGCGCCCACCCTGGCGATCGCTGATTAGATCCCGGTAGCGCATGCCAGCGCGGCCAACACCCCACTCGTCGTCGCTGCTGGCGCGGCTAAAAACCAGAGATTGATGCCCAGACGGCACATTGATCTCGGCGTCAGAATGCACGAGTTCGATGATCGTTCCGTTCGGCGCGTTGAGGACGGTTTCACCGTCAGCGATCGCCTTGGGGTCGTCGCACGCGATTTGAATCACGCCGGCCGAGCCCGTTGCCCCGAGCGCAAGTTTGATGCGGGCGCCATAACCAGAGATCACCGCCGTGTGCGGGCTGTCGGCGGGAAAAATCGCGTCGACCCGAAATCCGAGTGTGTCAACGAAGAACTTAAGCGTTTCGTCTAAGTTGCCGCACGGCAACACGACATAGGCGCCGCGCACTCCAGGTACCTGCGCATCTGCGTTGGTAGGTTCGTCCAACAAAGCCTGCCTGCTACTAGCGATTTACAATGGCGCGGGCGATACCGGCCAGCAGCGTGGCGCGCTCGGCCATCGTACTAACTAATACGTGTTCACTAATTGCGTGCGCGCCGCCGCCGACCGCGCCGAGGCCATCTAGGGTCGGCACTCCAATCGCGGCGGTGAAGTTGCCGTCAGAGCCGCCGCCGACCGCGACGCCAGAGAAGTTTTGCATTTGCATTTCGGCGGCGACTTTTGTAGCGACATCAAACAACGACGCCGACGAAGACTCGTGCATCGGCGGCCGATTTATCGAACCAGAGACGGTGATGATTGCACCCGCGACAGTGGGCGTGAGCGCAGCCATCGCACTTTCGATTCGGGTCTTTTCTGCAAGCACCATCACGCGCACGTCGACCAAAATTCGCGCGCTTGCGGGCACAACGTTTTCAACTGTGCCGGCGTTTGCCACAGTCGGCGTGACGGTGGTGCCGAGCGCGGAGTCTGCCATCGCGGCAATGCGCTGCACCTGCGCGGCCAACTCGAGAAGCGCATTAATGCCCTTTTCTGGTTCGAGCCCGGCGTGCGAAGCGCGGCCCGCGATGTCGATGCGAAATGTGCCGACACCTTTGCGCGCGATCTTGAGCGCGCCGCCATCGGCGCTCGGCTCGAGCACCAACACTGCGCCTGTCGCCTTGGCGCGCGACTCAATTAATTCGCGCGACTCGTATGATCCAACTTCTTCGTCGGACGAGATCAACATTTCGACGTGGTAGCTATCCGGGATCACACTGAGCGCGT
>JAYTUM010000225.1:0-1155 GCA_043744575.1 Acidimicrobiales bacterium
CCAGACGACGCGCCGGCTTGGATGCGCGCAAGCGTGCACGAAGGAGTGGCGCGGGCATGCGCAGCAGTCGGCGATCGCGACGGGAGGGCCGCTCATATCGCAATGGCGCGCGCGGCACTCGAGTCTGAGCAGTCGCTGGAGGATCGCGAGTTGATCGAATCGCAACTATCTACCGTTTGATCGGCGGTATTAAATTTGTGAGCGCCACTGTGACGGCAAAGCCGCATCGACTCGCGGACACCGAATTCCGGCATGCGCAATGACAAACCAGTCGACAAGCTGAATGCCTGCGCTATGGCAACTCGCGCGCGCACCCACAAACTCGGAAGCATCGTCCGGCTGAGCGCCGCCTTCAAAGGTTGTCGGCCATTGCGGCCGCACCGAGGCGATCACGACCGCCTGCGCAAATTCTTGCGAAACGCAATGACTTATGACCTCGTCGACCAGGAGCGAGAGGTGCTCGCCGGTTTCTAACGCGAAGAGCCCAATGCCGCGGTGGTCTTTGCGCATAATTAACACGAGCGTCTCTGGACGCAGTGGCCGCGAGATGGCGAGAGAAAATACTGCAAGGGCTGCCGAGGCCGATGTGATGGGGTCGCGATGCGCGCGGGGCACATGAGTTGGTAAAACGAGTTGCGATAACACGTCGCCTCCAATTTTTTTAAAGGAGGGTATGTGGTGGGTGTGGCGCGATTCTGCGGTGCGGCGGTGCCTAAGTACGGCTACGCGAGAACGACCAGTTGCACGACAGTGATCGCTAGCGCGCCAACGATGATCGGTGTCGCGATTTGCACCCAGCCAGGTAAGCGCCACTTGCGCGGTGCGAACAACACTGCGCCGCAGATTGCCCCTGCCAGTGCGCCGCCGAAGTGCCCGCCGATTGAAACGCCCGGGATAGCGAGAGTGAAAAGAATATTGATGGCGAAGGTCGCGCCGAGGCCCGTGCGGAGCGGATTCATGCCACGTTGACGCATGCCGACGACGGCGGCGGCCATGATGCCAAAAACCGCGCCCGACGCACCGCCGGTGAATGCGTTAGGTGTGAGTAAAAGTGCACCAGTCGAGCCGGCCAGCAACGACGCGAAGTAAACGAGGCCGAACTTGAGCGAGCCGAGTGACGGCTCGAGCATGCGGCCGAGCTGATACAAAATGTAC
>JAYTUM010000226.1:0-1151 GCA_043744575.1 Acidimicrobiales bacterium
TCGGCCAAGACATCGCCCATCGCGGCGTTGACGATCGCCTCAGCCTCGTCCAGAATCGCCGCGGCCGTACCGTCGTCAAGACTTGCAGGCGCGACTGGCGTTGCCGGCGGCACAAGAGAACCGTGCGCCCACGCCACGTCAACCGTGCGTCGCTCGAACTTGGCGCAGTCGTCTGGGCAACGCCACGGCGCGTCAGGCGCCAAATCGAGGTTGCACTTGCGCACGGTGTCACCGCCCGCATACGAGCGGCTCTCAAAGTGTTTGCACTCAGTTCGCATCGACATCGAACTAGCCGACCGACCCTTCCATCTGCAATTCGATAAGGCGGCTCCACTCGACTGCGTACTCCATCGGCAGCGTGCGCGTGACAGGCTCAATGAAACCGTTAACGACCATGCCCATGGCCTGCTCCTGCGTGAGCCCACGGCTCATCAAATAGAACAACTGCTCGTCGGCGATTTTCGAAACCGTGGCTTCGTGACCGACCTGAGCGCTGCGCTCACCGACCTCCATATACGGAAAGGTGCGGCTCTCTGATTCGTCATCGAGAATTAGCGCGTCGCACTGCACGTGGCTCTTGCAATTTTCGGCGCCCTCTTCGACGCGCACGAGACCGCGATAAGTGGTGATGCCGCCGTCCTTGCTGATCGACTTCGAGACGATCTTCGATGAAGTTTCGGAAGCGGCGTGCACCATCTTGGCGCCGGCGTCTTGGTGTTGGCCCGCGCCGGCATAGGCCACCGACAGCACCTCGCCTGTGGCCTTCGGCCCCATCAAGTAGACGCTTGGGTACTTCATGGTCAGCTTCGAACCGATGTTGCCGTCGATCCACTCCATGTGGCCCTCGGTCTCGACGCGAGCGCGCTTGGTAACCAAGTTGTAGACGTTCGGCGACCAGTTCTGAATTGTTGTGTACGTAACATGCGCGCTCGGCTTGACGATGATCTCGACAACCGCAGAGTGCAACGCATCGTTGGTGTACACGGGAGCAGAGCAACCCTCGATGTAGTGAACCTTCGAGCCCTCGTCGGCGATAATTAGCGTGCGCTCAAACTGACCTGCGTTTTCGCTGTTGATGCGGAAGTATGCCTGCAGCGGCATTTCGCATTCAACGCCAGGCGGCACATAAATGAACGAGCCGCCGGACCACA
>JAYTUM010000227.1:0-17472 GCA_043744575.1 Acidimicrobiales bacterium
CGCGGTACGCCGACAGCGGCGAAGGGTGGGCAGACTCGATGACCGCGTGATGCTGACCCTTGATCAGCCCGCGCTTTTTGCGCGCCGAATTGCCCCACAACACAAACACGATCGGGCGTCGCGCATCGCCAAGTGCGGCGATGATCGTGTCAGTGAACGTTTCCCAGCCGTGCCCCGAGTGCGAGCCTGCGCAACCTGCACGCACGGTCAGAGTGCTGTTGAGTAACAGCACGCCCTGCTGCGCCCAGTGTTCGAGGCTACCGTGAGCCGGCGTCTCGACACCGATGTCATCAATGAGTTCTCTAAAGATATTGGCCAGAGATGGCGGGATCGCGATTCCGCGGCGTACCGAGAACGCCAGTCCGTGTGCCTGCCCTGGCCCGTGATAGGGATCTTGCCCGAGAATTACGACACGAGTCCGTGTCAGGGGCGTGATACTTAGAGAATTGAAGACATCGGCATTTTCGGGGTAGACGGTCGCAGTTTCGCGCTCGCGTTGCACAAATCGTTGCAATTCTGTCCAATATGGCTTTTGCATCTCACCGGCAACGATGTTGTCTAAATCGCTGCGCATTGCTAGCCGCCAAACGCGCGATACATACGCTCGGCCGGCCCGCGTCCCGCGTACTTGCGCCAGGTGGCGCTGAGGGGGATCGCTGCCGCGTAGAACACGAGCGCCAATACAACCGCAGTATCGAGGCCGGTTGCACCGACCCAGTGCAACTTGTGGACGATGATGTTGAAAAAAAATATGTGGGCGATATAAATGGTTAACGACATTTGCCCTGCCCGCGCGAGCAGTTGCATTGGCGCAGAGTCGCCAACTGCGCCGACAAGCAGCGACAATGCCCCAAGTGCGAATAGAACGGTTGCCAAAGTGGCAATCGAATATGCCAAGCCACGGTCATACGGGTCGGTCGAAAACAATTTGGCGAAAGTCCTGTCCCGCGAGCCCAAGAGAGGCGACGGGCTTAGCAAATGGCTGACGATATATGTTGAAGCGACAATTGACGCGGACCACAGCATCAGCCTGGCGCGAAACTGGGCGAACCGGTGCATGTGCCTACCCAAAACGATGCCGACTGCTAGGAACAATAGCCATGGAAAAAGCGGGTGCGTATACGAGACAAACAAACGGATCAGCAAGCTGCGAGGCGAATCAATTTTTGGCGGGTCTAACCACGAAGTGAAGTTGAGATCAAACACTTGGTCGGTGCGCCACCAGGCAATTGTTGCCGCCGCGACAGTCGCGGCTGCGCCGACGCCGAGCACTCGCCGTGTCGGCGCGGCGAAGATGCTCGCCGCGACGATGAAGTATGCGCCGTAATAAAACAGGATCGTCCCTGGCCACACCCACTCGAGAAAGTACCCGACGAGCAAAAGTAACGCTCCTCGGCGCAGCAAGCGCAGGCGATCTGCGCGTAGCATCAATTTATTGTTGGCCTCTCTGCTTGAGCGCGTCATGAGTGAAACCCCGATGCCGGCTACCAACACGAACAAGGCCGCAAATCTTGTTGTCAACAAACCGGTACTGGGGTTGCAGAGGCGTTGCCAGATTGAAGGCGACAGCGGTTTCCAAGCTTCGGAATTGTTGAGATACGTGTGATAGTTAAGAACTATGACGCCGATCATCGCCACTGCGCGAGCCACATCAAGCGTGTCTTCGCGCGAATTTGTGGCGATAACGGTGCTGTTTTCGCTCACGTCCAGTAAATGGTGTCAGCGACGACGCGGGTTAGCGGTTGCTGCACGTCGACGAGGTCGCCAGATTGTGGGCATATTTCGCCTGCTGGCACAAGCAACATGCTGGAGTGCATGTGCGAAGGTTCGAGCAACTGTATTCGTCTGCGCTGAAAGTGAAATGGGCTGAGGTCGTCGCCAACCGTGTGCACTCCGTGCGCACTTCCAGCACCGACAATCACAATTGTGCCGTCTGTCGAAATTCTTGTATTGCGATAACCGGCCGTCGCACCCGCCACAACCGCGCGCGCGTCTAGAACGTCAGTGTGTAGTTGCACTGCCGACTTGTCGCCGAGCCACAGCGCCGTGCCGACGCGAGCGACGATGTGGTGCTGCGTGAACTCTGAGCGCAACTGCTGCACCGACTCGGCGTCTAGATGACTGACATAAATCGGGAAACTTGCACTAAGTTGCGTAAGCCAATGCGAAACATCGTCGAGGTGTTGCGCGGGCGTGCCGTCGAGTGGCGGGTGTAACGACCAGCCGGCTTGGGTGCAGCCGGCGTCGCGCACAGCGGCCAGCAAAGCTGGCAACTCGGCACTCGTCGCACCGTAACGCAGCATCCGTGACTGCAATTTGATAATCACTGGACCGCTCCATCCACCAGAGCGCAGTGTTGCGACATGATGTAGCGATCCGACAGTGAGAATCGTTTGCCTTGGCAGCGGCAGCGGCAGGTCGATGCCAACGGGTGTGAGCACAATCGCTGTACTTGTCGCGGGCACGTCGGCAACCTCGAACACCGAACCCACCGCGACCGAGCGCGAGAGTTTGGCCGCCTCGGGCATCAGCGTGGCCCGACCAAAACCGTAACCATTGCCCTTGACGACTGGCACCATCTCGCCATAGGCCGAGGTAGTGCCAGTGATGTGCTGGCGCCAGAGTTCGGTCGACACGGTGAGCCGCAGAGTCATGCGCCTTGACGGTATCGCCCCTGCTGGGTCTCTGTTTTGAATCCTGACTTGTTAAGTCAACAATTATCCAATAGCCTGACGGGCATGAGCAAATTGTTTAGTTTTCCGAATCCCGTAAACGAGACCTCGGCGCGGCTGGTGGCCGCCGGAGTGGTCTTCATGGGTGCCGTTTTTGCACTCACCGGTAGCGGCTGGGTGCTTGGGTTTCTGACTTACGGTTTTATCGCCCGAGTTTTGTCTGGCCCCACCTTGAGCCCGCTAGGTCGAATCGCGACGCAAGTGATAACGCCGCGCATCAACGCCGAGCACCGCTATGTTGCGGGGCCACCGAAGCGCTTCGCTCAAGGTGTTGGGGCAGCGTTTACTATCTCGAGTTCTGTTTTGTTCGTTAGCGGCGCGACTGGCGCGGCGCAGCTCGTGATTGTCGGTATCGTCATCGCCGCTTTCTTGGAGTCGGCATTCGCAGTCTGTCTCGGCTGTATCGCGTTCAGCTGGCTGATGAAGATTGGCATAATCCCGAAAGAAATTTGCGAAGAATGCAACAACTTTACGAATCGCGTTTTGGCCACGACGACAAGTCGGGCATAAGTGCTTCAGCGTTGCGAGCAACAATTACGCCCTCCCATACTCCGAGGCCGTAACTGACATCATCAACTAGTCGCAGTGCAATGTAACGAAGCGGATCAATTGCCGGTCGTTGCGACCACCACTCGTGCATCGCTGGCGCGATGGCGGCAACAAGCACAACGCGGCGGGCACGGCGAGAGAAAAATGCCAGCGTTAGTGCGATTGGCCACCAGGCGCGCGTGATCGCGCTGGCAACTATGCGCGCGGCATGAAGGTTGCCAAGGCCGGCTAAGCGCAGCGACTCTTGCATCGCGTTTGGCACCGCACGAAGCTTTCGACTGAGCGCGACGACAGTGTAAGCGCCGACGAGAATGCCAAGAAACGGAAGTCCGCAAGCGACCAAAAGCCACGCACCAGCGCTGTAACCACTAACGCGTACGGGAGCGACCGCGCCCCTGTGTCGAGATGCAAGCGCCGCCGCCGAGCGACCGTACACTCTCCGCTGCTGGACGAAATCATGCAGTGTCGGTCGTGGGGCATGCGTTGCGACGGCATTTGGCTCGAAGCGGCAGCGCCATCCGGCGGCGATCAGGCGCCATAATGCGTCGACATCTTCGCCAACTCGCATATCGACATCGAATCCACCTATGCCGCGGATTGCTTCGGAGCGGCACATCCACACGGCGGTCGGGGCGTAGCTGATTCGGGTACCTGGAGCGATTCGCGCGGTTACATTGCCAAGGTCGAGCGGCGAGCGCGAGCTCTCGTATTTCGCGATGTAGTCAGCCATACTTCTAGCACTCGCTTTGATTCCATACGGGTCGCACCTGATTCGCGGCGCAGCCACGCCAACCAACGCGTCGACGAACAGTGGCAATAATTCGGGCAGGGTTGTGGCGGTCAGCGCCACGTCTAGGTCGACGAAGACGACAAGCGGCGTCGCCACATGGCCGAGCCCTGCATTGCGCGCCGCACCGGGACCGCTGTTTGTTGATAGGGCTATTTTGAATACATCTCTCGGGATCGTCAGTGCTTGCGTTGAGGCGTCGTCAACAACAATGATGCGCCCGACCCCAGAACACTGTTGAATCAAGTTGCTGAGCATCGTCGCTTCTCGCTGCGAGCGCACGTAAGCGGGGATCACGACGGTTATGTCTTTGAGTGTGAACGGGCCGGCTTCGCCGGCCGTGACGAGCGGGTGTATGGCGCCGGCGTCGAGCAGGCGAGTTGTCAACATTTGGTGTCCGTCCGGCAATACTTGAGTCGCCTCGATCATGGCCGCAATAGTTTTGCCGCCACCGCCAAGACGAAAGATCTTGATCGGCGAGCCGGCAAATATCACGTTGCCGTCGTTGGGCCGCCGCCAAGACGAGTCAACAATGAAGCGGTTTTGCTGAGTTACCGAATCCATGCAGACGCCTCGCTGGCGACGTGAGCGTTAAGTTGCTCGGCGAGAATACGTAGCAGTTCGTTGCCATGTTGGGCTGTGGCGTTGCGCGGGTCGCCGAGTACTCCGTTGTCACTAACGGCCGCCACTCCGCCCCGGCGCAGTTCTGTGGCGATCTCGGCAAGTGGCCTAGTCTCGCCAACTTCGGCAAGTTCAATCCGCACCGCGTGCGGGCAGATCGCCAGCATCAACGATGTCTCCGTGAAACCGGCGTGGGCGTCGCCGTTTTCGATTCGCGGCCACCATGCGCTTGCCCGATGACCCTCGTTGCGCAGCAAATTTAGCGCGTCCGTTACAGCTTGGGCATTACCGCCGTGGCCGTTGACAAAGATCACCCCGCGTGCCCATTGCGCCGATCGCACGATTTCTACTAGCACGGTGGTTAGCGCCGCGGTGCCGATCGAGAGCGTGCCAGCGAATCCTTGGTGTTCGCCGCTTGCCGTGATCGTTATCGTCGGCCCGACGAGAATGCCTGTACGCGAGTCGGCCAGCAGCGCGCACAACGCCTCGGCGATGCGGGTATCGGTGTCGAGTGGCAGGTGTTTGCCGTGTTGCTCGCACGAACCAACTGCAATGGCGACGATCTGCTGTCTAGTGGCGCCGATATCGCTTGTAGTTAGCGCCGAGAGTCTTTTCTCGCCACTCACGGTCGCCGTGTCCATTATTTTTCCTTAAGCTTCGCGCCGTTCGTGCCGCGCCTGAGTTTGAGAACAAAGCGAACAAGTTCGATCACGACACTGACGCTGATCGCGGCACCAAACGCAACCAAGAAAGCCAAGGTGTGGCTGTCAGAAAAAGTTTTGCCGCCGATAAACCCGAGCAGGGCCGCGTAGATGGCCCAGATTGTGGCGGCGATGGCCGCCCAGCGCATGAACCAGCGTTGCGATTGCTTGGTCACGCCGCACGACAGCGTTATCAACGTCCTGCCGCCAGGGATGAATCTGGCCGTGATCAGCAGCAAACCGCCGCGGTCGTGAATCTGGTGGATCGCCTGTCGCAGTCTCCGTTTTCCCCTCTCGGTGCGCGAGTAGCGGCGGGTGATGAAGTCGCTGGCGCGCGCACCGATTAAGAACGAGATGTTGTCGCCGACGAACGCGCCAGTGGCGGCGCACAAGATCACGAGGGCGATCGAGAGCGATCCGCTGCCAGCGCTGACACCGGCAATAATAACTAGCGACTCGCTGGGAATGATCGGTAGCACCGAGTCGGTCACGGCGACCACGAACAGAATCGCATAGAACCAGGGCGACGACGAAAAGTCTTTAAGCCAATTAAACAAGTCGCCGAGATATGCCATAGCTAGGAACGATAGTTGCTGGTCAGCCAAATCGAATCGGCTATGCGGTCGGCTCTTGCTTATTGCGTAGGCGCTGAATGTTGCCGAGATGACGGATGACTATAAGTGTCGCCAAAATTGACAGGGCAGTGATTTCCCACAGTTCTCCGCCACCGATCGCGACCGCGATCGGCAGTGCAATTGTTATGGTCAACGAAGCCACAGACGAGGCCTTGCCAATCTTGCGAATCGCGAACCACGACAAGAACAACACCAGGCTGATCAGTGGGTGCACAACAAACATCGCGCCACCGCCAGTGGCAACTCCCTTTCCGCCCTTGAACTTGCGCGTGACCGGGAAGGTGTGGCCGATAACAGCGGCAGTCAGACACACATACGCCAATACCGAAACCTGTTGCTTGGCAATCGCGCCGCCAATCGCCGCCGCCAACGCACCTTTGCCCATGTCGAGCGCAAACACGACCGCGCCGTATTTCCATCCCAGCAGGCGAACGACGTTCGATGTGCCGGGGTTTCCAGAACCGGCGGCGGTTACATCAATGCCACCTCGCTTGGCGACAATGATTGCGCTAGGAAATGTGCCGAGAAGATAAGAAAACAAAATTGCCGCGACGACCACTATTGGGTTCATCTCGACGGCAATCATTGCGACAATATTCTTATCAGAAAATTGGTTGCGTGTTTAGCGAACGCTGACAGGAGTAGGCGCGGAGATCTTGATACTACGGGAGTGATCCATCGCCGGCTTAGGGATCAGTGAGATTAATGTCGACTGTAGAAGTGCCTCGCCGGCGCCAATCACGCACTCTGGGTCTGGTCCATCGAGAGGCAGTCCCGTGAAAAACTTGGCCGCCATGCAGCCACCCTGGCACGAGTCATAGTTTCCACACGACGTGCAAGCTCCTGCCGATTCTGGTTCGCGCAGCGAAAGGAACAATTCGCTGTCGCGCCACACGCTGGTGAAGCCACCTTCGTCGAAAATCGAACCCGCCTTGAATTGATCATGAATCACAAATGGGCAGGCGTAGACGTCGCCGATTGGGTCGATTAGGCAGACTACGCGCCCGGCGCCGCACATATTCAAACCGGGAAGGGATTCGCCGAGTGCATTGAGGTGAAAGAAAGAGTCACCCGTGAGGACATTGTCGCCGTGGGCGAGCAACCAGTTGTAAATCTGGCGTTGCTGTGCTTGCGTTGGGTGTAATTCGTGCCAACTGTCAACGCCGCGCCCAGATGGCCGAAGCCTTGTGATTCGTAGTTGCGCGCCGTACGAGTCGGCAAGTGCCTTGAATTGGTCTAACTGGTCAACGTTGTGGCGTGTCACGACAACTGAGATCTTGAACGGCCCAAAGTCGGCGTCGCGCAAGTGGTTCATCGCCCGCAGGGCAACCGCGAACGAACCCGCTCCGCGCACGGCGTCGTTGGTCGCAGAGTCGGTTCCGTCGATACTGATCTGCACGTCGAGGTAATTCATTTGTGCCAGCCGTTTCGCACTTTCGGCGTCGATATACGTGCCATTTGTCGAAAACTTGACGCCAATGTTGTTGTGCTCGGCATGTTCGAGAATCTCAAAGAAGTCCTTGCGGATCATCGGTTCGCCGCCGCCGATATTGATGTAGAAAACCTGCAGGTCACGCAGTTCGTCGAGCACGGCCTTGGCCTGCGCGGTGCTCAATTCGCGTTGGTCACGCACCCCGCTACTTGACAAACAGTGCACGCACTGCAAGTTGCATGCGTAGGTGATCTCCCATGTCAGGCAGATCGGCGCATCGAGGCCTTGCTTGAGTTGCGAAACGAGTGCGTCAGCGGACACGAACTACCTCGGACGATTGCAGGGCAGTGATTGCTGTGACAAAACTCGACCAGCGATCTGGGTGCACTTCGACGGCCGTTAGCGCATCGGCGAGCGAAGCGTACTGAGCCAGATCGCGCACCACGGCGACGACGTCTGGGTGCTTCAAGAAAATTAGTTTGCGGTTGCCGTAGTGGTAGGCGAGAGCGCCAAACGGCTCAGGGCGCAGGGCGACTTGCGGATGCAACTCGTACGCCGAGCTGAGTTTGACTGCCATGTCGTTGACCATCATGACGCCGCCTATTAGTAAACGCCGCACATTCCGTCAATCGAGATCTCTTCAATGAGGAGTTCTTCGATCACGGTTGGCGCCGCGACTTTTGTTACCGTCGCCTCGGAATCGGCGACTGCACCAACCATTTGACTTGCGGCTGCTGCTTCTACGGGTTCCATTGTCCCTATAGTACCTATTCCTCCAATTAGAAATTGCGTCGGCTGGTGGAATCGGCGCAAGAAGTAGTAGATATGGTAATGCACAAATGGCCACTAACGAATGGGGAATCCTGTGAAGACCAAGGCAGCAATCTTGTGGGAACTAAACGCACCGTGGAGCGTTGAAGAGATCGAACTCGATGCCCCGAAGGCTGGTGAAGTGTTGGTCAAGATCGCCGCCTCTGGCTTGTGCCACAGCGACGAGCATCTCGTGACTGGCGACTTGCCGTTTGAGTTGCCGATCATCGGAGGCCACGAGGGAGCGGGAGTCGTGCAACAGGTTGGTCCTGGCGTCAGTTGGCTGCAAGCGGGCGACCATGTCGTGTTCGGTTTCATTCCGTCGTGCGGACGCTGCGTCAGTTGCAGCACCGGTCATTCGAACCTTTGCGATCTCGGTGCTTACCTTGGCACGGGCAAGCAAATCTCAGACCAAACTTCGCGCCACCACGCCAAGGGCAAAGACCTTGGAACTATGTGTTTGCTCGGCACTTTTGCCGAACACACTGTTGTCAACGAAGCAAGTTGCATCAAGATCGATAAGGATGTGCCGCTCGACCGCGCTTGTTTGCTCGGATGCGGAGTTGTCACTGGTTGGGGCAGCAGCGTGTACGCAGCCGATGTTCGCCCCGGCGACACGGTTGTAGTAGTTGGTATTGGCGGCATCGGCGCCAACGCAGTTCAGGGCGCGCGCCTGGCAGGCGCGACGAAGATTCTGGCGATCGACCCGGTCGAGTTCAAGCGCGAGAAGGCGATGGAGTTTGGCGCCACCCACACGGCCAACTCAATGACCGAGGCGCTGTCGCAGTTGCAGGGCTTGACAGCGGGCACGATGGCCAACAAAGTGATCATGACAATGGGTGTCGGCAGCGGCGCGGTAATTCATGAGGCGATGGCGCTTGCCGCAAAGGGCGGACGGGTAGTTGTCACCAACATTCACCCCGCCTTAGAGTTCGGTGCATCGATCAGCCTGCTTGATTTAACTCTGATGCAAAAACAGCTCGTCGGTTCGCTGTTTGGCTCGGGCAACCCACGCTCCGACATCCCAAAGTTGATCGGTCTCTACCGCGAGGGTCAACTCGACCTCGACGGTCTCGTCACTCGCGAGTACGCACTCGAAGAAGTCAACGAGGGCTACAGGGCGATGCGCAGCGGAGAAAATATCCGTGGCGTCATTAAATATGCCTAAGAGTTCGGCGGTAAAAGCTTCACAGCAGCTGCTAGAAAAACTGGGTAGTCACATCGTCGGTCGAGTTCGCGAGGTTGAACTCGTTGTCGCGGCTCTCGCAGCTGGACGCCACATGATGCTTGAGGGCCCGCCGGGCACGGGTAAATCGACACTTCTGCGCGTGGTTGCTGACGGCCTCGGCCTCGGATTCGAGTTCGTCGAGGGCAATGCCGAACTTACTCCCGCGCGCCTGGTGGGGCACTTCGACCCAGCCCGCGTGCTTAACGATGGCTACTCGCCGGATGTCTTTGTTGACGGCCCTCTCGTCACTGCGTTGCGCGACGGTTCGCTGCTGTATGTCGAAGAAATTAACCGCATTCCCGAAGAGACATTGAATGTCTTGATCACCGTGATGAGCGAGGGCGAGATCAGCGTGCCCAGGCTCGGAAAGATCATAGCCGCAGACGGTTTCAGATTGGTGGCAGCGATGAACCCGTTTGATGCAGTCGGCACCGCGCGAATCTCGAGCGCCGTCTACGACCGCGTCTGTCGCATCTCGCTGTCGTATCAGTCGGCCAACGAAGAGTCACAGATCGTGACCCGCGCCATGGCTAATTCGGCTACATCACTTGATCCAAAATTGATCGGCAATATTGTCGAGGTCGTGCGCCGCACCCGCTCGCATGTTGATCTGCGGGTTGGTTCGTCGGTGCGTGGCGCAATCGACGCAGCTCTAGTAACTGCGAGTCTGGCGGCACTGCGCGACGCCGCGATCGACGATTCGCGGGTTGGGCTCGACGCCGTGCTCGTGGCGTTAACGGGCAGGGTGCGTCTGCGCGAGGGGTGCATCCGAACGGCCGAAGATGTGATCACCGAAATCTGGGGTGAAGTGTTCGGGCCTTTCCGAGACGGAGACTCGGCGGGAAAAGTTGGAGCCCCGACCGGGGCCAACAACTTGTTCTAACCAAAGAGGGCCAACAGGCCGATGAGGCGGTTGCCGAGGCCGTCAAGCGCACGCTGTCGCGCCGCGAACTTGCAAGGCATAGAAACTTCGAACAGATCTCGCCAGATGTGGGAGAATTGGACGAGGCGGCGCTCGACGAAGCGATGGCCAACTCGCTAGACGATGCCCTGGCGATGCTCACCGACTTGACCGCAGCGACAGACCCGAAGTTGCGTGAACTTGCGCGGCGCATAGCCGGACGCATAATGATCGATGTCGCCAGGAGAGGCAAGCAGCGCAGCCGAGGAGTGGGCAAGATGACGCTGCAGAATTATCAGCCAGACGGAGGCGACATCGACATCGACGCCAGCCTCGACGCTATTAGCGAGTTGCGGCATCGAGCTGCAACATCTAGCGATTTGAAAGTTCGAGGTTGGGCGAAACCAAAAACAGCGATCTGCTTGGTCCTCGACCGCAGCGGTTCGATGGGCGGATTGCCGCTTGCCAATGCGGCCGTTGCTGCCGCGGCCGTGGCGTCGCGCAACCCGAGTGACTATAGCGTCGTCGTGTTTGGCACAGATGTCGTGGTCGCCAAATCGCAAGACGCGGCGAAGAACCCGCACGATGTTGTGAACATGGTGTTGTCGTTGCGCGGCTTCGGCACCACCAACCTGAGCGCAGCCTTATTGGCTGCTCATCAGCAACTGCAGCGCTCGCGTGCCGCGCGCAAGATCACTGTGCTGTTGTCTGATTGCCGGGCGACCGTTGTGGGAGACGTGACAGCAGCGGCTGGCGCCCTTGACGAACTTGTGATCATCGCGCCTGGCGGCGACGATGCCGATGCCCAGATACTCGGCGGCAGGGTTGGCGCGCGAGTGACAACGGTGCTCGGCCCGAGCGATATCCCCGATGCCTTTGCGCGGCTGTTCGACTAGTTGCTAATGACAGGTCGGGTCGACGGGCGGCACGATTCCGACCGAGTTTTGAATCGGTGCCTCAATCTGGGGGATCGTCGTAGTTGTAGTTGTTGTTACCGCCGTGTTCACGAACTTGATCGTTTGTGCTTCGCCAAGCGCGCCAGTGCCAGTGTCGCCAGCAACTGTTGTGTTTGGCGAACCGACGCCAGGCGAGCCGATGCTGGCCAAACCCTGAAATATCGCCAAGATCTGACGCATATTCTCGTTTTGAATTTTCGGTACGAGCACGGCTTGGTCGCCGATCATCTGCCCGCTAGCGGCGATTGTGTAGGTGGCGATCGCTGATGTGTCGAGACTGCGCATCGACTGGGCCAGTTGCAGCATTGTGATCGGCGTCAATTTGTCGTCGGTGATTACGTTCTTGAGCGCAGCGCTGAGCAAGTCATTGGCGACCCTCGGGCTGCCCGATCCCTTGTCGAGCGCGCGCTGCATCGAGCGACGAATGAAATCTTGCTGCCGACCGATGCGACCGAGGTCGCTGCTGACGTCCGGCTTCCATTCGCCTGTCGCAGGGTCTAAGTACATATAACCAGAGCGCGAGCGCACATAGGCGAGGGCGTGATCGCCAGTGAACTTGAAACAACCTGGCGACGGTATGCGTAGCCCGGTCTTTCTATCGCGGGTCTCGTACAAAAATGGCACGCTCACTCCGCCGACCGCGTCGACGATTTGTTTAAACGCGCAAAAGTCGACGTTCACATAGTGGTCAATCTTGACGCCGAAGTTTTGGTAGATAGTGTCGATCAACTGGTTCGGGTTCTTACGGTCGAAAGCGGTATTGATGCGGTTAGTTCTGGTCGAGTGGGCGATCTTGACCCACAGGTCTCGTGGAAACGACAGGAACGCGGCCTGATTGTTCTTCGGGTTGACACGAATCACCATGATCGTGTCGCTGCGCTCGCCGAAACTCGTGCGGTCGCCGAACGCCCCCGCAAACGGCGAGTTCGGGTCGACGCAGCTGCCGTTGTCTGAGCCAGTGAGCAGGAAGTTCTTGGCCTGCAGATCGCCAGGGGTGAGGTTCCATTCGTCGGATGGCGCAACTATTGCGTCCGGCGCTGGCGTGCCGGGGGACGAGCCGTTGATCGAGACAACTTGGCGTCCGTCGATTCGTTGGCCGGCCCACAATATGCCGGCGCCCGCAATCAAAAGCGTCGCAGCCACCGCGAAGTTGAAAATTAGAACGAGCCTATGCCCGATAGGTCGCCTGACTCGGTTGGGACTTTGCGTCATGTCGCCACCTAAGGTAACGCGAGTTGGACATTGGCGGAAATCGCGTCTTGCTCGTGCTCGGTAGTGGTCACGTTGCTCAATACGCCGCTGTTTCGCAGGTCTTGCATGCCGATTTCGATGAGTTGCAAATGCGCCGCTGTGGCAGAAATTGATAGATCGGTTACGGCGGTTCGCTGCGAAGTTTTAGCCTTGGTTTTGGCGCGGCGAACCAGCGACAAAACTTCGCAGATCGCATTTAACAGATCCTCGCTGTCGTCGCGTACGGCAATGTCCGCTGTTATGTCGGCAGCGGTTGGCCACGAACTGGTATGGATCGAATCGTTTTGCCACCAGTGCCAGACTTCTTCGGTAACGAACGGCATCAGTGGTGCCAACAGTTTTTGCAACGCTGCCAACGCGCGACGCAGTGCAGCAACAGCAGAAACCGAATGTTCTGATTTTTCGTATGCGCGCGTCTTGACCAGTTCTACATAGTCGTCGCAGAACCACCAGAAGAATGCCTCGGTGCGCTCTAGCGCCCGCGCGTAGTCGAAACCTTCAAGCGCAGCCGTTGAATCTTGAACTACTCGGGCAAGTCTTTGTAACATCGCGATATCGAGAGGTTGCGTAACTGGCGCTGTCTCGGAAACGGCGTCGAACCCAAGCACGAACTTGGTTACGTTCAACAATTTGGTCGCCAACTTGCGGCCGACCTTCATCTGATCTTCGCTGAAGGCGGTATCTACGCCAGGTCGGGCGCTTGCGGCCCAGTAACGCACGGCGTCGCTGCCGTATTCGTCGAACAATTCGATCGGCGTGACAACGTTGCCCTTGGACTTGGACATTTTCTTGCGATCGGGGTCAAGAATCCATCCGGAGATAGCGGCGTTGTGCCACGGCGCGGTACCAAACTCGAAGTGCGAGCGCACGGTCGTCGAGAACAGCCAGGTACGAATGATGTCGTGAGCCTGCGGTCGCACATCCATCGGAAATACGTTTTGGAACATGGCGTTGTTGTCGAGCCAGCGGCCTGCCAATTGCGGCGTCAGCGAAGAAGTTGCCCAGGTGTCCATGACATCGGGGTCGCCGATGAAGCCCCCGGCGACGCCGCGCTGCGATTCGTTGTATCCGCTCGGCACATCAGAACTTGGGTCGATGGGCAACTGCTCATCGGTCGGCACGAGCGGCCTAGAAAAGTCTGGCTGGCTTGACGCGTCAACTTTGTACCACAGCGGCACCGGTACGCCGAAGTATCGCTGACGGCTCACTAGCCAATCGCCGTTCAAACCCTGAACCCAGTTGTCGTAGCGATGCTCCATGAAGTCTGGGTGCCACGTCAGCTGCGAGCCGCGCTGTAGCAATTGCTCGCGCAGTGCTTCGTCGCGCCCACCATTGCGGATGTACCACTGCCGGCTCGTGACAATTTCGAGAGGGCGGTCACCCTTTTCAAAAAACTTGACTTGGTGTGTGATTGCGCGGGGTTCGCCGCGCAGGTCGCCACTGGAGCGCAACATCTCGACAATGGCAACCTGTGCCTGCTTTACAGTTTTGCCGGCGAGTTGAGCATGCGCTTCAATGGCGCTCGGTGAAGTCATCACCTCTGGTGCATCGGCGATGATACGTCCGTCGCGGCCGATTATCGCGCGCGTTGGCAGGTTCAGTTCGCGCCACCAAGTCACGTCAGTGAGGTCTCCGAACGTGCACGCCATGGCGATGCCTGTGCCCTTATCGATCTGGGCGAGCGGATGACTGCGCACCGGTACTTCGACGTTGAACAGCGGCGTGCGCACTGTTTTGCCAAACAATTCGGAGTATCGCGCGTCGTCAGGGTGCGCGACCAGAGCCACGCACGCGCCGATCAGCTCTGGACGGGTGGTGTCGATAATGACTTCGGCGTTACCGTCACTGTGCTTAAACGCGATTGCATGGTATGCGCCGAGGCGCTCGCGGTCTTCGAGTTCTGCCTGCGCCACAGCCGTACCGAAATCGACATCCCATAAAGTTGGCGCCTCTTGGGCATAGGCCTCATTGCGTGACAAATTGCGCAAGAACGCGTGCTGGCTTGTGCGCCGCGCGTGGTCGCTGATTGTCGTGTATAACAGCGACCAGTCGACCGACAGTCCCAGGCGGCGAAACAGATCTTCGAACACCTTCTCGTCTTGATGTGTCAGTTCTTCGCAGAGAGATATGAAATTTGGGCGCGAAATTGGCAGGAAGCGCTGACCTTTTGGCACGTCGCCCCTGAACGGTGGCTTAAAGTTCTTATCGAACGACACGCTCGGGTCGCAGGTAACGCCGAAATAGTTTTGCACCCGGCGTTCGGTTGGCAGTCCGTTGTCGTCCCATCCCATTGGGTAAAATACTTCCTTGCCGCGCATTCGCCAAAAGCGAGCGAGTGCGTCAGTGTGGGTGTAACTAAAGACGTGCCCCATGTGCAGCGAGCCGCTGACAGTTGGCGGCGGCGTGTCGATCGCGAACACATTTTCACGGCTTGCATTGCGGTCGAACTTGTTGATGCCCGTTCGCTCCCAAGTTTTGATCCAGCGTGCTTCGATCTTGTCGAGCGTCGGCGAGTCGGGCACTCCCGAAGTCCGTTTGGCCGAGTCATTCATTGCCGTGTAACTGTATTGCCACTTGGTTGGGCTTGACATGCACGCTCGCCTCTAGGCTTATAGCGTGCTGAATCTCTACGACACCGCGACGCGGGAGGTTCGAGAGCTGCGATTGCGCCAACCCGGGAAAATCGGCATCTATCTGTGTGGCCCAACTGTGCAGGGTCCGCCGCATTTGGGCCATGGCCGGGCCACGTTGGTCTACGACATCTTGCGCCGATACCTCGAGTGGTCTGACATTTCGGTTCGCCTCGTCTCAAACGTCACGGATATCGACGACAAGATTATCGACCGCGCCAATCGCGAGAATCGCCCGTGGTCAGAGATCGCGCATAAGTGTGAAGACGTGTGGTTCGAGGCGATGGGCAAACTTGACGTATTGCGCCCAACCGATGTTCCGCACGCCACCGAGTATGTCGAGCAGATGGTGGCGATGATCGAAACTTTGGTGGCTGGAGATAGCGCTTACGTAACGAGCGACGGCGTGTACATGGATGTAACGAAGGTCGCCGATTACGGTCTGCTCGCACATCAACAACTCGACGAGATGCTGAGCGGGGGCGGTGACCGAGAGGTGCTGGGCGCCGCCGAGAAACGCAACTCTGCCGACTTCGCGCTGTGGAAGTTTTCTAAACCAGATGAGCCGTCGTGGCCGTCGCCGCGGGGCGCAGGTCGGCCGGGCTGGCACAGCGAGTGTGTCGTGATGAGCCTGGCGATACTCGGAGAAGGTTTCGACCTGCACTGTGGCGGAATGGATCTGTGTTTCCCGCACCACGAGAATGAGCGCGCGCAGGCAGTCGCGCTCGGCAAGGAATTCGCGCGGCATTGGATGCACCACGGTTTTATCGTCGACGCCGAGGGCACGAAGATGTCCAAGAGCATCGGTAACGTTTCGAACCTGCTTGACCTCGTTGAGCACTTCGACCCGCGCGCGTATCGCATGTTGCTGTTGCAGACGCACTATCGCTCGCCAGTAAAAATTGGCCAGGACAACATCGATGCGGCGGTCAATTCTGTTGCGGGCCTCGACGCATTTGCGGCTCGCATCTCGCGCCTCGCGCCGCAACCCGCCGACACTCTAACGCTTGCTAAATTTCGCCAATTGATGGACAACGATCTCGACACACCCATCGCCACCGCGCATATCTTCGCCACCGTGCGGATGGCCAACACCGCGATCGACGGTAACGACTCGCTCCGCGCAAGCGCCCTTGGGGCCGCCGCGATCGAGATGTGTTCGGCACTTGGGCTCATCTTGCGCGTGAATGATGAAGTCGATCTCGCAATAATCGCGCGGGCAGCCGCACTCGATCAAGCTCGCGTCGCCAAAGACTTTGCGGCGGCCGACGCAATTCGCAACGAGTTGCAGGCCGCCGGATATCTCGTAGAGACAACCAAACTGGGCACCCGCGTCCGTCGCGGGTGATCTCGGGTTTCTAATTTGTATGAGTGAAGCCAAACTGCGTCAACCCTTGCCCCGCGGCTTCTGGGTGATTTGGTCGACGGTCGCGCTCGACATGGTTGGCTTTGGCATCGTCGCCCCGATTCTCGGTCGCTACGCCGACCGCTACGGCGCCAATGGCTTTCAAGTCGGCCTGCTGTTCGCCTCGTTTTCGCTTATGCAGATGCTGTTCGCGCCGATTCTCGGCCGTTGGTCCGATCGCATCGGCCGCAAGCCCGTGCTGATCATCTCGCTTCTCGGCAGCGCGCTCGGTAGTTTCATCACCGGCGCGGCAGGCGCGTTGTGGGTGTTGTTCGCGGGCCGGCTCATCGACGGCGCCTCCGGTGCGAGCATCTCTGTCGCCCAGGGTGCGGTGACCGACATCGCCGAGCCCGAACAACGCGCGCGCATGCTCGGGCTGCTCGGCATGGCGTTTGGCGTCGGCTTCGTCGTCGGGCCTGCACTCGGCGGCCTCGCGTCTCTCGGCGGCCCGCACGTGCCGTTCTACCTCGCCGGAGTTCTCGCGCTGATCAACGCCGGCGCGGCGATTATCCGCCTGCCAGAGACGCGCACGGTCGAGCAACGCCGCGCGCCCCGAGTGGCACCACAGAAATCTGCCCGCAAGGTCTCGCAGTACGTCGTGATTGGTTTTCTCGCCACAGTTCCGTTCGCCGGTTTCGAAGCAACGTTCTCACTCTTCGGCGGTCGTCGTTTCGACCTCACAGAAGGATCAACGGCGCTCGTGTTTCTTGCAGTCGGCGTGTTGATGTCGGGCGTACAGGGGGCCTTGATTGCTCCGCTAACAAAGCGTTTTGGTTCGACCCGCCTCGTCATTGTTGGTCAGTCGCTGGTGGCGGCGGGGTTGCTTGGGCTTGG
>JAYTUM010000228.1:0-4448 GCA_043744575.1 Acidimicrobiales bacterium
CACTGTACGGCAAGTCTGTCGACCCAAATGCCCTTATCGAAACCGTCGGCCTGAGTGGCCTGCATAACCGCACCTGGCGACGGCTGTCTGGCGGCGAGCAACAACGACTGTCGCTGGCGCTCGCCCTTGCCGCTCGGCCAGATGTTGCATTCTTGGATGAGCCAACCTCGGGTGTCGACATCAATGGCCGCGACACCATCCGCAACATCATCAAGAATCTCGCCAATGAGGGTTGCGCGGTCATTGTGGCGACGCACGAATTGAACGAAGCCGAGCGAGTGGCCGATCGCGTCGTCATCTTCGATCGCGGAATGGTTGTCGCCAACTCGACGCTCGACGAGTTACTCCGCGGCAAGGACGAAATTCGTTTTCGATCGCCGACGCGATTTGATGTCGCCGCGCTTTCGGCGCACATCGGGGCCGACGTGCAATGGATGGCCGACGCCAGCGAATACACCGTGGCGGGCACGGCCGATGCGCGGCGCATTGCCGACCTCTCGCAATGGATGGCCGACGCGGACGTCCAGATCACCGACCTGCGAGCTGGTCAGCAACGACTTGAAGATGTGTTTCGGCGACTCACGAGCGAGGAGGGAAGGTGAAGATTTTTGCGGCCCAACTGCGAGCCGAACTTACGGTAATCGGCCGCAATGGCGAGCAACTTCTCGTAATCATCGGTATCCCAGCGGGACTCTTGATCTTTTTCAGCAACGTCAACGTTTTGCCGACATCCGGACAATCGGCAATCAACTTTTTGCTGCCGGGAATAATTGCTCTCGCAGTGATGTCGACAGCGATGGTCAGCCTCGGCATCTCGACGGGGTTCGCTCGTTCGTACCTGGTGCTCAAACGGCTCGGCGCAACGCCACTCGGCGCGCGCAGGCTGATCGCCGCCAAGACAATTGCCGTCACAATCGTCGAAGTCGTGCAATGTTCTGTGCTTGTACTAATCGGCGTCGCGTTGGGATGGAAGGCAATCCAGTTGGAGTGGTTGCAGAGCGCGGCAGCATTGACGCTTGGCACCTTCGCGTTTGCCGGAATCGGTCTTACCCTGGCGGGGACACTCAGGGCCGAGGTCAACCTGGCTGCGCAAAATGGTTTGTACCTGCTGCTGCTACTGTTTGGCGGGGTCTTGATCCCGATTGACTCATTGCCCGCACCGCTGCGCGTAGTTGGATCTCTGCTTCCTTCTGGAGCGCTAGCCGACGTGCTACGCCAATCTCTGACGGGCGCCGATTTAAATCAAAATCTGTCGTGGATAGTGCTGGCGTTATGGGCGTTGCTCGCGCCGTTGTGTGCCGCGCGATGGTTTCGCTGGCAATAGGCTATTTTTGCGGTTCGGTGGCGGCGGGCACTCGGCCAAACGCGTCGGTGACATCTTGATACATGAGCGGCGTGTACGCCTGTTCTTTAGAAAAGCCTTTGATGAAGCGGCGAAAAAATATAAAAATGATAATCGTCCACAGGAACATCGATCCCGCCGCCTTCATGACGGCACCGGCGAGTTGCTGATCAGTAGTTACGGATAGACCCCACACGCGCACGGCGATGTCGTAGTGCTTGTATACAGCCCCATCGGCGAAAGTCAGCCAGGCCGCCGGAACCGTCGGTACCACCGACATCAAGAACAGGTAGATCATCTTTCCCCCGTAACTCAACTGGTACGACTTATCGGGCGAGATAATTGGCATCCACATGCAAACTGCGGTCAACACCAACAGCACATGCAGCGAGTAATGCAACAGGCCGTTTGAGACGCTGCGATTGACCAGGTCGGGGATGTGGGTGACGACCACGACGATGTTAAACATAACCCCGGCAACAATTGGCTTGGTGATGAAACACACTATGCGTCGGCCGCGACCCTCGCCAACAATCGCCCGAAACAGCCAGAGTGGGGTCGCCAGTAACAGGAGCGGCGGCATGAAATACGAGAGCATCATGTGCTGCAACATGTGTCCTGAATACAAGTACTCCTCGGAAATGTCGTGAATCGGCCAATCTGACGCTGCCCACAGCAGCAATGCGCCAGCGATGAACGCCCACATTTGGTTTGACGATATGTACGGTCTCGAACCAACTACACGGGCACCGATTACGCGAACGGCGTAGATATAACTGGCGACCACAACTACTAACAGCAGCCACACCTCTGGGTGCGGCTGAAAACGCCAAGGATTCTGATTTAGAGCCGTTTGCGCTGCCGTAATCATCGTCGGCCTCGAGCCATTGCTTCTAGGAAAGAAAGAACTTAAATGTGCCCAACGCGGCGCAGTAAACACCGATCGCCAAAATTAGGCCAGCATAAAACATCATGCTGAAGATCTTGTTGTCAAACTTAAGGTGCATGAAATAACTGACCACCATGATGAACTTGATAGTCATCATGATCAACAATGCTGACAAAAACAGCGGTCCGAAGTCGACGTAATACGTAGACACTTCAAGCCCGGTGATCGCGCCCAAGATCAGGGCGATGCGAACATAACCCGAAGTGCTCATGCCATGCTCGGCATCGCCGCTTCCGGCTTTGCCGGATTGGTGTGCGTGTTCGAAGGTAGTTTCCATGATCAGACCGGTATCAAATAGATAAGGGTGAAAATAACGATCCAGACGATGTCGACGAAGTGCCAGTACAAGCCAATCATCTCAATCGTCTCTGACATCTTTCCTGGGACCTCACTTCGTTGCAAGATGCCAACCATCGCCATCAACATGATGATGCCGACGGTGACATGCACGCCGTGAAAGCCAGTCAGCGTGTAAAAGCTCGACCCAAACAAACTCGTCGTGTACCCGAGGCCTTCGCTCTTAAATGCGGTGAACTCGTAGACCTGGCCGCCGACAAAGGTAGCGCCGAGCAGCGCGGTGACTGTAAGCCACAGCGAAGTGGCGCGGTCGTCTTTTTTGGCAGCCGCAGACACGGCGAACACCATGGTTAACGAACTCATCAGCAACACAAAGCTGCTGACTGAAGTGAACGGTATGTCGAAAATCTGCGAAGGCGTCGGTCCCGTGCCGACACGACCGCGATACAGCATGTAGGTCGAGATCAAACCGCCGAACAGCAGGCACTCAGAGCCCAAGAAGAGCCACATGCCGAGCTTGACATTAGAGATGCCAGACGACGAACCGTGGCTTGAATCGGAATGCACAGCGACCTCAGCCAACTGGAACCACCTCTTTCGAACTTCCATTGTTAGACGCTGGCGGGTCAAAATCTGTGTCCTTCGCCGTGCTCGGCTCAAGGCCCCAACCAAACGCGCTGAACAGGATAATCACGCCACCAAATATTGCGATTGGGATCGAGAAGATCACGCCGTATGCCGTAACAGGTAGGCCCAACGCAAGCACGAGCGGCCAATACGAAGGTGACGGCATGTGAATATTCTTGTCGGCATTCGCCTCTTGTAAAGCCAGGATCTCTTCGGCGGTGCTTGTCTTAATCAAGACGCCGTTCGCATCCTCGGTGTATTTGAGGTGGAAGAACTCGTCCAGATGATGAACAGTTGGGATCACGTCGAAGTTGTGTTCCTTTGGCGGGTTGGTCGTCATCCACTCAACGCTGCGAGCATCCCATGGGTCGAGTGGTGAGGCAGCACCCCTTCGAGTCGTTTGCACAACGTTGATCAAGAACAACAACACGCCAAAGGCAAGAACGAACGAACCGATCGAGGCGACCAAGTTCCAGAACCCGAGGTTGAAGAAGCCTTCACCAGCTCGCGCCTCTGTCCACTGGTACATCCGGCGGGGCTGACCTTGTAGACCCAAGATGTGCATCGGGCCGAACGTCAGGTTCATGCCGACAATCATGAACCAGAAGTTCCAGTTTCCGAGACGCTCGTTCAGCATCTTGCCGAACACTTTCGGCCACCAGTAATAGAAACCAGAGAACAAACCGAGCACCGCGCCACCAAATAATACGTAGTGGAAGTGGGCGACGATGTAATAGGTGTCCGTCTGCTGAGTGTCGGATGGGGCGACTGAGTGCGTTACACCCGAGAGGCCGCCGACCGTGAACAACACGATCAAGCCGATCGAAAACTTCATGGCGGTGGTGAACCACAGCTTGCCGCCCCACAGCGTCAACGTCCAGTTAACGATCTTCACGCCAGTCGGAACGGCGATCGCCATCGTAGTGATCGAAAATACCGCAACCGATACTGGGCCTAGGCCCGAGGCGAACATGTGGTGTGCCCATACTCCCCAACCGACGAAGCCAATTGCGGCGCCCGAAAAAACTACGAACGGATAACCGAACAACGGCTTGCGCGAGAACACTGGGAGCACTTCTGAAACGATTCCAAAACTTGGAAGAACCAATACATAAACCTCGGGATGTCCGAAAATCCAGAACAAGTGCTGCCACAGCAATGGATCGGCGCCAGCACTGACGTCGAAGAAGGTCGCCCCAAAGTTGCGCTGAAACGAGAGCAGGAACAGCGCCA
>JAYTUM010000229.1:0-1143 GCA_043744575.1 Acidimicrobiales bacterium
CTATGACAGACTGAAATTCTCGTGATCATAGATATCCAGTTCAATCAAGGTTCCGCAACCTGGGATCAATTGCGCGACGCCGTACTAGCCGCCGAAAGCTCGGGTTTTTGTACTGCGTGGATCGCCGATCACCTGTCTGGCAGCGTGATGAGCGCGCCGAGTATGCCGGAGTGCTTTACGGTACTAGGTGCGCTTGCGGTTTCGACAACAACAATTGGCCTTGGCTTGCTGGTGGCAAATGTCGGCAATCGGCACCCTGGCCTATTGGCCAACGCCGCCGCAACGGTGCAAAACATTTCGGGCGGCAGATTTATTTTAGGACTCGGCGCCGGCGCGTCGCCAAGCAGCACATTCGCCCAAGAGCAACGCGCACTCGGCATTGAGTTGCCGGCGACCATGAAGCAGCGTCATGCCCGTCTCGAGCACGCGCTCGAAGTGATTGAAGAAATCTGGTCGCCAACTCGAGACGACAAGTTCGCCAAGTTTCCGTCACCAGAGCAAGATGTGCCGATCATCGTGGGTGTCAACTCGGTCTCGCTCGCGCGCATCGCCGGTGCTCGCACTAACGGCATCAACGTTCGTGCCAGTCATCCGCAACGCGGCCAAATTTTGGCGGAGGCGCTTAGCGCCGCTGAACGAGGCAAAGGTGTTGATGACTTCGATGTTTCGGTATGGGACTGGTTCGACGAATCGCTGCTCGATCCACAGTCGCAGCAACGACAGAAGTTGCAAGCCGAAGGCGTGAATCGACTTATCTTGCTAATGCGTGGTGTGCCAGACATTGCGCGGTTAGAACAGGCGCCAGTTAGCTGATCACGATGTTGACGAGCCGCCTGGGCACGATCACGACGTTGCGCGGCACTTTGCCTCCGAGCGCCTGAACAATCTTTTCATCCGCTAAAGCCAGTACGCGCAATTCATCGTCACCCACTTCGGCAGACACGGCAAGGCGAGAGCGGACCTTGCCATTGACTTGCACCGGAACCTCGATTGTTTCGCGCACGAGCATGGCCTCGTCGACCGTCGGAAATGGCTCGAAGGTGAGCGATTGGTCGTGGCCGAGTCGCGACCACAGTTCTTCGGCAATGTGTGGGCACAACGGCGAAAGCATTTGCACGAGACCGGTTGCGATTTCTCGCGGCG
>JAYTUM010000230.1:0-1143 GCA_043744575.1 Acidimicrobiales bacterium
AGTTAAACTCTGCGGTTTAGGCCCCGAGCCTGCGATAGAAATCTGCTGGTGCCACGACGTCGTCGCGGGTCAGCTCGCTGACATTGGCCCTGCCAAGACCCAGCAGTGCAGAGTCGATGCCGCCGCGCAAAATATCGAGCACGTTTTCGACACCGGGCTGGCCATTGGCAGCCAAACCCCACAGATAGGCACGACCGATCATCACGGCACGTGCGCCGAGCGCGAGCGCCTTAACAACATCGCTGCCACGGCGCACGCCGCCATCCATCACTACTTGAATCTGACTGCCTACAGCCTCTGCGATCGCGGGCAGCGCACGAATTGGTGCTGGCGTGCCATCTAAATTGTTGCCTCCGTGATTCGAAACCGACAGCGCAGTCGCACCGAGGTCGACGATGCGCTTGGCGTCATCGATTCGGCTGACGCCCTTAACCATGAAGTTGCCGCCCCACTGCTCGCGCAACCAGGCGATGTCTTGCCACGACGGCAGCGGCGTCTGCATCCATTCGTAATAGGCGCCGAAAAATGTCGGGGCCTTTTCGCCGGTCCGTGCCATGTTCGGAGCGCTGAGATCTGGGAAGCGGCCCGTCTTGGCAAACGACCACAACCACTCGGGTCGCGCAAGCACCTCGGGGGCAAGCTTGAGCATCGCCTTGAGATCGATCTTTTCAGGGATCCAGGGGCTGCCCCAGTCGCGGCCGTTAGAAAACGACCAGTCGAGCGTGACTATCAAACCTTTCGCGCCCGCCGCACGCGCGCGCTCCATTCGTTGCACGAGCGTGTCGCGATCACCGCACCAATACATCTGAAACAAAACCTGCGAGTTCACCGCGGCGACTTCTTCGACCGATTTGCTCGCAAACGAACTGAGCCCCATTGCGACACCGCGGTTGGCGGCGGCGCGGGCGATGGCGATCTCGCCCTCGGGGTGCACGGCCTGCACGCCTGTCGGCGAAATGATCACGGGCATCGACATCTGCTGACCCATTACCTCGACTGCCATCTCGCGTTGCGACGACAGGCCAGCAACGTGCGGCGCGAAACCCAACTGATCGAACGACTCGAGATTGTCGCGCGACGAAAGACCCTTCTCGGAGCCAGCGATTAAAGCCGAGTACACAGATTTCGGGAGGCGCTTTTGGG
>JAYTUM010000231.1:0-4438 GCA_043744575.1 Acidimicrobiales bacterium
GCGCGAAAGAAGTAGGTTGTCGGCGTGCTTATTGCCTCGTGGAATGTGAACTCTTTGAAGGCTCGGCTGCCGCGAGTGCAGGCCTGGGTCGACGAGACGAAGCCGGAAGTGTTGTGCATGCAAGAAACGAAGATGAAGCAGGACGTGTTTCCGATCGAGGCATTTGCCGAGATGGGTTATGAATCGGCGCACTTCGGCCAGGGTCAATGGAACGGCGTGGCGATAATTTCTAAGGTCGGCCTTGCTAATGTTGTTGCCAATTTTGCGACGTTGCCGCCGGACGCAGAGGCACGGATAATTTCTGCCGACTGCGGCGGCGTCTCTGTGACCTCGGTGTACGTACCCAACGGCCGCGCCCTAGACCACGATCATTATCAATACAAGCTGCGCTGGATGAAGCAACTTAGGAGCCATGTCGGCGCGATCGCCAAACCGACCGACGATGTAGTGGTCGCAGGCGACTTCAACATCGCCCCGAGCGACATCGACGTTTGGGATCCACTGGCACTCGTTGGTTCAACACATGTCAGCGAACCGGAGCGCCAAGTACTACGCGACATGTTCTCGTGGGGACTGACGGATATTTTTCGTGAGCAGCATCCCGAGCCGAACCTGTTCTCCTGGTGGGATTACCGCGGCGGAAGTTTTCATAGGGGGCACGGCATGCGTATCGACCTGGTGCTCACCAGCGCGTCAGTAGCCACGCGAACGTCCACGAGTTCTATCGATCGCAACGCGCGTAAGGGTGAGTTGCCGAGCGATCACGCGCCAGTGGTGATTGTCTTGGATGAACAGTAATCGTGAGCGACACTCAGCAGCCGAATAATTTCAAGGGTTTTCATATTCGAACTGGCGAGATGTCTGACTTTGACAGGACTCGCGCAGACTTTGTTAGTGATGTGCGCGAAGTGATAAATGAGATTCTGTCGACATCAGCCTCGGTTACAGATGTAAAGTCCGCGCACGCTCTGCTAGCGCAGGCTGTGAAGTTGCTGCAGCTACGCGAACACAAAGATTACGAAGGCGCGGGCGAGGCCGCTTTGGCGGCGGCTGGTTCGTTTCTCGACCGCAGTCCGTTGATCGGCACGCTCAATCCGATTGCGGTTCCGCTGAGAATTGTCACAGAGACAGACAATGACGGAACGGTCGGCGCCGTCGGCCGAGTCACATTCAGTGCCCCCTACGAAGGCCCACCAGGTTGCGTTCACGGCGGCTTCATCGCCGCCGCATTCGACGAGGTGCTCGGGGTTTCGCAGTCAACTAGCGGCAATCCTGGCATGACGGTGAACCTGTCGATCAACTATCGTTCGCCGGCGCCGTTGCGCAAAGAGATCGTGTTTCGCGGCCGAATCGAGAGCATTAGTGGCCGCAAGATTTATACCATCGGCACATTGCATCACGGCGAAATACTATGCGCCGAAGCCACCGCAATCTTCGTCTCGATGCGCCCCGAATTGTTTGAGCGTCTGCTCAAGATTAGGCAATCCGAGACGGGCTAAACCCGCGCACCAGAGACGCGGAAGCGTTCGACGATCGGTAAAATCTGTTTGGCGAGGTGCTTGGCGGTTATGTTGCCCACGATTTTGGCCAGTTCGTCGACAGTCGTCGGCATCGATTTGGCAATGCGTTGCAACTCAAGATCGCTGCAGACAACGCTAGGAAGCTGTCGCAAGTGGCGGGCGCGGGTGGCGCGCCATGCCACGAGTTCGTCGCCAATGGTCGGTCCGGGATTGCGCCTTGCAATTGGCGTCGGCGTGAACTTAGGCATCGGCGCTCCTTCGGTTGTTGGCAGTTCGGCAAACAGTGGGCTGATGCCAGTAGCACGTCCATTGCGCGAGTTGGCGAAACTGATGAAGAGGCGATGCTCGGCGCGAGTCAAGGCGACGTAAGCGAGACGGGTTTCTTCGTTGCGTTGCTCGGTGGTGTTGGCTGACGAATGCGGCAGCAGCGAGACTTCGGCGCCCGCGACAACAACGCAATGCCATTCGCGTCCCTTGGCCGAGTGAAAAGTGAGCACCGCGACGCCGTGGCTCTCGACTTCTTGAAGCGAAGTGGCAGTTAGCCAGGCGGCAAAGGCGCGGCCGTCGACGACGCCGGAGTGATCGAGTCGCAAAAACTGACGCACCTGCTCGGCGACTTGGCGCTCATCTTCGTTCTGGGAATCGTTTAATGTGTCGGCCGCCCATGTGGTGAGGCTGTGGCGGCCCTTGTTCTGCGCCGCGACTGCGCGCGCCGCCGTGACATCTGGCGATACGCGCGTCGAGCGCACCGGGATGCCAGCTCTTTTAAGTGCGGCCACAATCGGCGCAATCTGGATGTTGGTGCGCACCAACACCGCGCATGATTGCCACGGTTGGGCGCCCCCAGTCGGGGCATACTCCCATAGTGCCGCGGCGATTGCGGTGGCCTCGCTGGCGGCATCGGGACATTCGATCAGGCGCACCGCCGGGCCGTCATCTTTTGTTGAGCGAACGTGCACGGGCTCATTCGTGCGTTGCACCACGCGGCGCGCGACTTCAATAATTTGCGGAGTGCAGCGGTAGTTGTTGGGCAGGCGCAAGACTGTTGCCTTGCCAACGACATCGGCGAGGCCGTCAAAAATTTTGCGCTCAGCGCCGTTCCATCCATAAATCGCTTGCAGTGGATCGCCGACGACGAACACGTCGCTGCGACCGCCGCGAACTGCTTCGAACAATGCAAACTGCAAAGGGTTCATGTCTTGCGCCTCGTCGACAAACAAGTGCCGAAAGCGCCAGCGCACCGCCTCGGCATATTTGGCATCCAGATTCATCTCGTTCACGACGTTCGTGATCAAGTCGTCGAGGTCGACGACTTGACGTTTTCGTTTAAGTGCTTCGTATTCTTTGTAAATATTGGCGAGGTCTCCGACTTGTGCGGGCAGGTACCGTTGCGAGCGCTTGGCGGCGGCGGCGTAGTCGGCGGGCGCGATCATATGGGAGTGCGCCCAATCGATCTCGGCGAGCAGATCGCGGGGCCGTTCGGCGAGATTATGCGAGCCTGCCGCGGCGGTGGCGAGGGCTTGTCGATTGTGCACGATGTTGGGTACGGGTTGACGCTTATCGACAAGACGCTGACGAAGGAGCGCCAGCGCAACGGCGTGGAAAGTGCCGACGGTCGGAGCGCTGCCGACGCCGAGGGTCTTGAGCCTCCGGCGCATTTCGCTTGCCGCCTCGCGCGTAAACGTGATCGCAAGAATGTTCTCGGCCTGGGCACTACCGATGGCGACGCGGTAGGCAATGCGGTTGGTGAGCACGCGAGTCTTGCCGGAACCCGCACCGGCGTGCACGATTGTCGCCGACGCTGGCGCTGTGACCGCCTGGCGCTGCTCGTGGTCAAGGCCATAGAGCATTTGCTGAGGATCCACGGCAACACGCTACGCCCTGCCTGTGGCACGAGGCGAAATGCGAATCGGCGCCGCACATTTTCGCTCCGACTACGATGCCGATATGGCATTCTCGAAAAAATTGCTGAATGAGCACGAAGAATTGATCGTCGACCTCAACCCGCACTGGTGGCATTTCGCGACACCGTTGGCGGGTCTGGTGCTGGCCACGGTGATCGCGGTGCTGTTGTCTCGGCTCGCCGATGCAATCTCGGCGTCGTGGTTTTACTCGCTTAAAAATTGGGCAACAGTTCTGATCGTCGGTGCGGCGCTGCTCAACTTAATCGTGCGGATGCTGCAGTGGAGCACAACGCACTTCGTGGTCACCTCAGATCGCGTCATTTTTCGTAAGGGTATTATTGGCAAGACCGGCATCGACATTCCGCTCGAACGTGTCAATAACGTCAGCATTCACCAATCGGTGCTCGAGCGAATGGTTGGCGCCGGCGACTTGCTAATCGAATCTGGTGGCGAAGATGGCCAGCAGTTGTTCACTGATGTAAGTTCTCCAGTAGAAGTGCAAAACATCATTCACAATGCGATCCGTGTGCATGGCGGATCTGAAAGTGGCGGCGGTAATCGCGGCAGCAGTTCTGTGTCGCAGCTTGAGCGACTTGAGGCGATGCTACAGCGGGGTAATATTACTCGCGACGAATTTGATGAGCAGAAGCGTCGAATACTCGGCTAGTTAAACCAGCAACTAATTAAGTAAGTGCGCGCCGGCAACAGCGCGTACCTGCCATGACTCGATGCCCAAGTCGCGAATATGCGCCGTGGAATCGGCGATAATTACGACGCATCCGCCGAAGCCGCCGCCGGTCATTCTCGCTCCGAACACGCCAGGCGTCGCCCGAGCCGTACTCACGGCCGAATCCATCTGCGCTGTTGAAGTCGCGAAGTTATCGCGCAGTGAGTTGTGACTCTCGTACATCAACGTCCCGAAACCGACCATGTCGCCGCTGCGCAAGCACGCCACAGCATCGCGCACGCGCTGGTTCTCGCTGACCACGTGTAGTGCGCGTGCCTTGATGGTTG
>JAYTUM010000232.1:0-1139 GCA_043744575.1 Acidimicrobiales bacterium
GCCCAAGTTGATTGCCGCGTCGATCACGTCGCCGAGAACCGAACTCGCTGTCGGATCACCGCCGGCACCTCGGCCGTAGAACATCAGAGACCCCGAGGCATCGCCGTCGACGACAACTGCATTAAAGCTGTCGCGCACGCTGGCCAGCGGATGATGAACCGGAACCATCGCTGGGTGCACGCGCACCGACACCCCCGCCGTCGTGGCATCGAGTTCGGCGATCGCCAACAATTTGACCGCGTAACCGAGTCGCTTGGCGATGGCGATGTCGGCAGCATCGATATTGCTAATGCCCTCGCTATATACGTCACTAGCCACAACTTTGCAACCGAAGGCGATGCTGGCGATAATCGAAATTTTTGCGGCAGCATCAAGACCCTCGACATCTGCGGTCGGGTCGGCTTCGGCGTAACCAAGTTTCTGCGCGCCAGCCAACGCGTCGGCGTAACTCGCACCCTCGTCGCTCATTTTGGTCAAAATGTAGTTAGTCGTGCCGTTGACGATTCCGAGCACGCGCCTAATCGGCTCGCCGCGCAGGCTTTCGCGCAGCGGGCGAATCAGGGGGATCCCTCCACAAACAGCAGCCTCGAACAGCAAATCAATGCCGGCGACATCAGCTGCGGCAAATAATTCTGCACCATGCGTGGCGAGCAATGCCTTGTTGCCGGTGACTACGGGCTTGCCGTTGTTTAGCGCTTCGAGAATGAGAGTGCGGGCAACATCCACGCCGCCCATCAACTCAACAACGAGGTCAACGTTGGGGTCGCCGACTACTGATTCCGCGTCATTGCAAAACAATTTCGAGTTGACGCCAGATTTAGCGTGCTTAGAGGCGTCGCGCACGGCGATACGCGTAACTTCAAGTTTTACGCCGCTACGGGCCGCGATCGTCTCTGCCTGGCGCTGAACGAGTCGCACAAACGCCGCACCGACCGTGCCGTGGCCGATCACGCCGAGTCGTACGAGTCGAACTTGCGGTGATTGCTTCGCTTGCTGTGCCGAAGATGCACCAGACATGAGTTAAACGCTATCTGCCAGGTACGGACTATGAGTCGAGGCGCACGAGGTCTTCGTAAGACTCGCGGCGCACAACCACGCGCGCCTTGCCATTGCCGACGAATACAACGGGCGGCCGCGTG
>JAYTUM010000233.1:0-4414 GCA_043744575.1 Acidimicrobiales bacterium
GCGCTCTCGGCAACCGTTGCTCGTGGCGCGGCGATTGCCGCGTTCATCACGTCGAGAATCTTCAAGCGCGCGTCTTTGGCCTGCGCCAGTGCGGCGGCCAAAACTTCGCTTGGAATTCCTTCGATTTTGGTGTCGAGTTGCAGTGCGGTTACCGCGTCTGCGGTACCAGCAACTTTGAAGTCCATATCGCCAAATGCATCTTCTGCGCCGAGGATGTCGGTGAGCGCGAGGTACTTGCCCTGGTCGTAGATGAGACCCATAGCAATACCAGCGACTGGCGCCACGATTGGTACGCCCGCATCCATCAACGCAAGACTCGACGCGCACACCGAAGCCATTGAGGTACTGCCGTTAGACGACAACACTTCGCTGACAAGACGCAGCGTGTAGGCAAAGTCTTCCTGACTTGGAACGACTGGGAACAGGGCGCGCTCGGCGAGCGCACCGTGGCCGATTTCGCGGCGCTTTGGCGAACCAACGCGACCCGTTTCGCCGTTAGCCCATGGGGCCATGTTGTAGTCGTGCATGTAACGCTTCGATGTCTCAGGGGTGATCGAGTCGATCATCTGGTTCATCTTTGGCATAGCCATCGTCAACACGTTGAGAACTTGCGTCTCGCCGCGTTGAAACAAGCCCGTGCCGTGCGCGGTTGGGAACAAGCCCACCTCTGCTGAAACTGGGCGCAGATCTGCCGGGCCACGGCCGTCGATACGGATGCCGTCTTCGACAACGCGCTTGCGCACCAACTTCTTGGTCAGCGAACGAACCGCTTCTTTGATCTGCTTCTCTTGACCGGCAAACGCGCCCAGCGCCGTTGACGAACCAGCAAGTTCGGCAACTGTTGTTGCAGTTACTTCGTCGATCGCGGCGTTGCGCTCGCTCTTCAGCGAGATCTTGATCGCGGGCTGCAGTTTGGCGGTAGCCGATTTCTCGACTGCCGACCACAACTCGTCGCTGTAGTCAAGAACCGGCGTGTACTTGAGCGGCTCGATGGCACCGCGAGTGGCGATAACGCTGGCGACCAATTGGCGCTGCAACTTGATCGACTCTTTGATGTACTTTTTCGAGACCTCGAGGCCCTCGGCGATTACTTCTTCGGTCACCTTTGGTGCGCCGTTGGCGTAATAAGTGAAGCTCTTCTCGGTTCCGCCAGCCTCGACCATCATGATCGCGACTTCGCCGTTATCGAGTTCGCGTCCTGCGACCACTAATTCAAACGTTGACTCTGATCCTTCAGTGAATGTTGGGTGACTAATCCACGCGCCGTCTTGGCCGAAAGCCAGGCGAACTGCGCCGATTGGGCCGTCGAACGGAATGCCACTGATCATGAATGAGGCTGAGGCCGCGTTGATTGCCAACACGTCGTGCGGGTTGCTCTGGTCGGCACCTATAACGGTGATTACTACTTGCGTCTCGTTGCGGTATCCATCAGGAAACGCTGGGCGCAATGGGCGGTCTGTGAGTCGGCAGGTAAGAATCGCCTGCTGGCTTGGACGACCCTCGCGACGAAAAAACGAGCCAGGAATTTTGCCTGCCGCGTAAGCGCGCTCTTCGACGTCAACCGTCAACGGGAAGAAGTCGATACCGTCGCGCACGCCCTTGGCGGCGTTAGCGGTGGCGAGCACTGTGGTCTTGCCGATTCGGGCAATTACCGCGCCTTGCGATTGCAAAGCAAACTTGCCAGTCTCGAATGTGAGTGTTTTCTCGGTGCCGCTAATTGGCCCCGAAACTGAAATGGCATCAGCCATGATTTTGTCCTTTCGTCTCTGCCGCGTTTACAAACGGGAAGGCAGAGTTAGAGGGCAATTAGCCGATTCCCAGTCGACAACCTCGCAACCCATGGCACTTGGCCGGGCTGCGAAATCAGAGACTGACAACCGAAACTATGTTGCCCGTTATGTGGTTTTCGTGACGCGTGTCTTAACGACGCGTGTCTTAACGACGCAGACCGAGTGTCTCGAGAAGTTTTCTGTATTTCTCGATGTCACGGTCTTTGACGTAGTCAAGCATGCGACGGCGACGCCCAACCATCATCAATAGCCCTCTGCGACTGTGGTGATCTTTGGCATGAGTCTTAAAGTGCTCAGTGAGGCTGTTGATACGTTCTGTCAGGAGCGCGATTTGCACTTCTGGTGAGCCGGTATCAGTGGCGTGCTGGCGATGCTTGGACATAGTGTCCTGTTTTGACGCGATCGTCACGATATTGCCTTTCGTTGTCTCGCATAATTGCGGGACTCTTAGGTCGCCCTGGCCGGATTGCCAATGGCATCACACCAGAGCCGAAGCCCCAATGGACACAACCAATCTACCGTGACGGGTGCCAAACCCACCTTTGGCACCTGGCCGCACTGTGGACCGACATCTGGGCCAAATTATCCAACACCATATAAGTAGTGTGAATTGCTGTGTTCACAGGAATAGTAGAGGAATGCGGTCGGGTTCACGCCCGCTCTGGCAGCACTCTGCAAATTGCCGCCACGACAGTCTTGGAAGGATCGGCGATCGGCGCTTCGATAGCCGTGAACGGATGCTGCCTTACCGTTGTCGCCACCGGTTCTGACGGCGACACCACCTGGTGGCAAGCCGACGTCAGCGACGAAACCTACTCGCGCACAAACATCGGAGCTCTCAAAGTTGGAGACCCCGTAAACCTCGAACGACCGCTGGCTCTTGGCGAGCGCCTCGGCGGGCACATGGTGCTCGGTCATGTTGACGCGGTCGGGCATGTCGTGTCGCCGGTGCCAGATCTGGTGGTGCGCCTGCCGCGCAAGTTGATGCACCTGATAGTCGAGAAGGGCTCGGTCACCGTCGACGGCATTTCACTAACGGCATTTAATCTCACGGCCGATACGTTTCGCGTCGCGGTGATTCCACACACTTGTTCGGTCACGACTCTCGGTGTTCGACGGGCCGGCGACGCCGTGAATATCGAGATGGATGTACTCGCCAAACACGTCGAGCAATTGATGGCCCCGCGTCTCGGTCGAGCCAAGCGTTGGTGGCGCAGGTAATAATGGCCCGAGAACTTGGCGAGTTGCGAAATCACATCGATCAGATTGACGCGGCGATTTTGGCGTTGCTCGCCCAGCGGCTCGATGTTTGTCGCGAAGTTGCAACGGTCAAGGCCGACACCGCGGCGACCGTAATTCAGCCGGCTCGCGTGCGCGAGATTTTGACGAGCCGCAGGCAATGGGCGATCAACGACCGCGTTGACCCAGATTTTGCCGAGCAACTGTTTCGCATTATTTTGGCCGAGACGCACCGCATCGAGGTTGCCGACACGCTGGCGAATATCGCGCCGTCGAAACGGGCCGAGACGTTGCGCTCGGCGCTCGACACGGTGGCGTGCCGCATCGATCACGTGGTGATCGCTGTCACCGATTTAACCGGCGCCCGGAAGTTTTTACTAAACCTCGGCTTCGAGGTGCAGCCAACCGACGACGACGCCATCGTCACTGCCGACGCTGGTGGCGTGACGGTGGTGCTGGTCGGCGCGGGCAACGACCCAGCCGTTCAGGCGCACCTGGCCGCACACGGTTCGGGCGTGCAACATATCGCGATCGAAGTACTCAATGCGGGGTTCGTGCAAAAATCTCTAGCAGATGCCGGCGTGCCGCTGTTGACAGACGTGATCGTCGACGCCGACGGCCACGAGCAGGTTTTCACCGTGCTCGACCCCGCCACGGGCGTGCAGATTGGGTTCATCAGTCGCACTGGTCATCGCGTACGAATTAGTGGACACAATGTGCGCTCCGCATTTCGCGCGCTGGAGGGCAACTAGGTCCTAGTCGCCAGAGACTTGTTGTGTCTGGTAGCGAACAACCGTGCAACACACGTTTAATCTGGTGTCGCGGGTAACCCCGCGACACCCCTTATATACAGTCGGTTTAGTTCTTGACCCCTTCCTGAATTTGGTTCTCGCGGCTGGCGTAATTATCTACGCAGTCGCAACTTGGGGTATTAATGAGCGCATCGCAAGTAATTTCCGAGATTGTCACCAGGCTTGAGTCGTCTGATGTCTCCGACTACGACGAGCCTGCGATTCGCGCCGCACTGAGCCAAATCGCCACGGTGCAAACCTGGGTCGATAGGCGCAAGATTGCACTCACCCACAGGCTTTCGCAGTTAGCGGCCAAATCTTCCTGCGTTAACGCGCAGCACGTGTTGGCGACAACAGGCAACATCTCGCGCTTCGATGCGTACCGCGAGGTACAACGCGCGTCAACGCTCGAGCAATTTCCCGAACTGGCAAAAGTCTTCGCGACTGGTCGCATCTCAACGGCGCACGTCGACGTGATGTCGCGTACATTGCAACAACTAGACCCGCTCGAGTCTGCGCAATTGATCAGTCGTGGCGAGTGGCTCAACAACATCGCCACGCACACAACGCCCGATAATTTCGCGCGCGCCATCA
>JAYTUM010000234.1:0-1132 GCA_043744575.1 Acidimicrobiales bacterium
CGAGCAATTGCCGTCGAGGTGGTCGATCAGCTCTTTGTAGCCCAAGGCCTGGCGCGATGTTTGCGACAGGGCCGAAGACGAGCGCAAGTCGCGCACCTCTGCCAGGAAGCCGTCGTCCATCATCTTGTGCACTCGTTGCTTCACTCGCTCGGCCAACAGCTCGCGCTTCCATAACAGGCCGATCTGCACGACGCCGTTATCCGGATACGCGCCCGTTCCGGGGCCTGTCTCGCTAAACGGTTTGCCGCTGCCGATGCACACCTCGAGCGCGCGCTCGATGCGGCGGCGGTTGGTGCGCTCGATGCGCGAAGCCGACAGCGGGTCGAGAGCAATCAATTTTTTGTAGAGCACCTCAAGATGCAACTCGGCTTCAAGTTCTTGGCGGATTTTTGGCCAGTTGCCAGGAAACTGGAGGTCGTCGATCAGCGCGGTCAGGTACAGACCCGTACCCGCGACAACCAGCGGACGGGCGCCAATACTTTGTACCTTTAGTACTGCGGCGCGCGCCGCGGCTTGATAGTCGCTGACCGTGAATTTGGCACGCGAGTCAACGAGATCGATGCAGTGGTGGACCACCTTGATTTGATCACTAAGCGTTGGCTTGGCGGTGCCAATATCCATTTTGCGATAGACCTGCATCGCATCGCAGACGATGATCTGCGTGTTGCCGTGCTTGATAGCCGCGGCCATCGCCGAATCAGATTTGCCGCTAGCAGTGGGGCCCAAGATAACGACGGGCTTCAACGTCCCGTCAGCAAGTTCGGTCACCGCAACACTTCAGTTCAGTGCCTGCACCGCGACGCGGATCTTGTGCGACGGGCGCTCACCGACCTCGCGAAGTTCGCCGATCAGGTGGTGCTTGCCCGCGTCGGAGATTTCGACCTTCGCGTACGTGCCCATGCGCAGCGGTTGGGCGCAAACAAAGTGCACGAGTTTGTTTTGGCGGGTGCGGCCCGTCGTGCGATCTGGATTCTTGCGACTCATGCCCTCGACGATGACCTCTTCGACGCGGCCAATGCGGCTGCGCGACGCCGCGAGCGCGGTGCGCTCCGTAACTACTCGCAGGCGTTCGAAACGTTGGACGCTGACTTCATGAGAAATAAACCGATCCGACATCAGAGCCGCCTCTGTG
>JAYTUM010000235.1:0-1130 GCA_043744575.1 Acidimicrobiales bacterium
GACCGGACTGGAGATCTGCGAGCGCGCGACCCACTCGCAAAATAGTTTGACGTCGCTGCGATAGGCGCTAACGGTGTTCGACGACGAGGCGGTCAGCGATTGCGCGAATCCCTCGATATTCCAGTCGTCAACTTTTTTCACACTCCCAACGGTAATGCTCAACTATCCCCTGTTGGGACCAACCGCCTCCCACCAGCCAGCGTTATTTACGACCCAGTTATCCGCCTCTAGTCGGCCGAGCGCAATCGCCGTAGAAACAAGTTCACCCTTGGTGCGCACCATCAGTTGGTCGAGCGTGAGCGCCTCGCCACCGAATGCCCCGAGCACCGCGCGATCGCGCTCGCTCGGCGTGCGCCGCGAATCGAACGTGTTTGGGAAAGACCGCCGGTTGTCTAGCCCGAGTGCCACCAAGACATCGGCTACTTCGACGACTGGCGCGCAACCCTGCTGCAGCAGCATGTTGGTGCCAGCGGCCGATGTGATGCGTGGCGAACCCGGCACAGCCATCACAGTGACATCGCGTTGTTGCGCTTCTTCAACCGTGATCATCGATCCGCCCGTGGCGCGCGATTCGACGACGACCAAGACCTCGCTCAGCGCGGCAAGAATTCTGTTGCGCAACGGAAACCGAAATGCTTCCGGGGCCGTGCCAGGCGGCGACTCGCTGAGCAACAGGCCATGCTCGGCGATCTCGCGCCATAACACATCGTTCTCGCGAGGGTAGACAACATCGAGCCCGCTCGCAACGACGGCAATCGGCCGCGCGAAACTGTGGGCGTGATCTTCGATGCGAGTGATTGCATTTACAGCACCGCGGTGCGCCCAAGCATCGATGCCGCGAGCCAAACCAGAAACAACTGCGACTTCGTTGCGCGCCAAATCGAATCCAAGTTGCGAGGCCATGAACCTGCCTGCGGCCGTGGCGGCGCGCGTGCCAATGATGCCGACGCGACGTTGATCAAGTGCGGTGATGTCGCCGCGCCAAAACAAAACGGCCGGCGGGGCGATGTCTACCGCGAGAGACAGCGGATAATCGGCGGCACCGATGTAAGTGACGCGCATGTTGCCGACACTGCACTTGCTCGCGGTTGCGTTCAGATGCTCGTCGGTGGCGCGGTGGCGAATCTTGT
>JAYTUM010000236.1:0-4380 GCA_043744575.1 Acidimicrobiales bacterium
ACGAACATCGTGCTACAACCATTTCTGAACAATGAGTTCATGCGACACGCGCTGTACGCGGGGGTTCTCGTCTCGCTAATCTGCGCAGTGGCCGGAACATTTGTGGTTTTGCGCGGGCTCGCGTTTGTCGGTGACGCTCTCAGTCATGGCGTGTTGCCCGGCATCGCCACAGCGTTGCTACTTGGCTTCTCGGGCGTGATTGGCGCCGCGGCAGGCGCCGCCGTAATGATGCTGGGCGTAAACCTTGTTACCCGACGGTTGCGCCTTTCCGGCGACACTTCTGTCGGCCTGCTATTCGTTGGCATGCTCGCGCTCGGCGTGATGATCACTTCGCGCTCGAAATCCTTTACGGGCGACCTGACCCAGATCTTGTTTGGCGAACTTCTGGGTGTGCGCTGGTCACAATTGGCGTGGCAAACGGCGGCGTTCGTTTTGGTCGGCGCGGTCGCGTGGGTGTGTCGCCGGCCGTTCCTATTGCTTTGCGTCGACGAGGGCCTGACCGAGTCGTCTGGTTTCTCTGTTAAGCGCTATCACGCGATCATGCTTAGTCTCGTCGCCGTCACTGTTGTCGCCAGTTTTCAGATCGTCGGCACGCTGCTAGTGCTGGGCATGTTGATTGCACCGTCGGCCACTGGTGCGCTCATCTCGCGCAGGCTGAGCACGATGATCCTGGTTGCCGCGATTTCGGGAAGCGCCGCAACATATATAGGTCTGCTGATCAGTTACCACGCCGACTTGGCGGCCGGCGCCAGCATTGTCTTGAGCGCGGTCGTGATCTTTGTAATTGTGGCAACAGCGCGCGAGGTTCGCGCCACGCTTAAGCGCCGAAACCGAAACGGTCAGGACGATGGCCAAGACGACGATCTACCACACCAACACGCCCGAATGCACATCAGATGACAACTTCGATCCACGCGTCGGCCCTTTCGATCGGCCACGACGGCCGCAGCGTGATCGGCGAAATTTCTTTCGATCTGCGACCGGGCGAACTGCTCGTGCTCATCGGTACAAATGGCTCGGGCAAGTCGACACTGCTTAAGACTCTGGCAGGCATGCTCAAGCCAATTTCTGGCGAAGTCTCAATACTCGGTCGCCAACCTGGCGCCACGTCCTCTCGCGTCGCATTCTTGCCGCAGCATCCCGTATCGTCGCATACTCTGCCGCTGCGCGCCGAGCACGTCGTCGAGATGGGCCGCTACGCGCACCTCGGATTGCTCGGGCGCAGTAAGCAAATCGACCGCCAAATCGTCGCCCAAGCGATGACGCGAACTGGCGTCAACGAGTTTGCATCGCGAGCGCTGCGCGACCTGTCCGGAGGCCAGCAACAACGCACGCACCTCGCGCAGGTGCTGGCGCGCCGCGCCGAGGTGCTGCTGCTCGACGAACCAACCGCGGGCCTCGATGTCAAGGGCCGACAGGCGGTCGCCGACCTGATCAGCCAAGAACGTGATCTCGGCGTGACGGTTGTATTGGCGACGCACGAAATCTCGGACGCCAACAGCGCCACTGGGGTGATGTTGCTCGCCCATCGCGTCGTCGCCATCGGCCCGCCGGCCGAAGCGTTACGAGACGAATACCTGCGCGAATGCTTTGGCTTCACTCAACCGCACTAGCGCGACTCGAGATCGAGCAACTTCTCCTTCATCTTTAGGCCCGACGAATATCCGCCCAACGTGCCGTCGCCGGCGATTACGCGATGGCAGGGAACAATGATCGGAATCGGATTCTTACCATTGGCCGAACCCACCGCTCGAAACGCCTTTGGATTTTGAACATTCTTAGCCTGCTGACCGTACGAGATTGTCTTGCCGTAAGGGATGCGACACAACGCCCGCCAGGCTCGCACCTGAAACTCTGTGCCACGCAGGTCGAGGTCAACATCAAACTTGGTCCGCTTTCCCGAAAAATATTCATCCAGCTGCTTCTTGGCGCTGGCCAGATACATGCTGGCTTTCTTGTCTGGCGCGGTGATCTCCTTTGACGCGCCCTTGCCTGCGCCACGACCGACATCGATGGCTTGCAGGCCCTTGTCGGATGCAACAAGCCGCAGACGACCGACCGGCGTGTCGATTCGTAGTTCATTGCGTACATACGAAGTCTTCACAATGACGACTCTAGCCCGACTCAAAGACCTGTCAAACTGAGAAGATGAAACCACAAATAATGCGCGACATCGAAAGCCCCGCCAGAAAGCGAATCGCCCTCGTTGCCCACGACAACATGAAAGACGAGATGATGGAGTGGTCGTCCAATCACAAAGCGGAACTCGTCCAACACACGCTGATCGGCACCGGCACCACCGGTCGCCTCGTGCAGGAGCATACGGGTCTCAGCGTCGAGCGTCTGCGCAGCGGGCCACTCGGCGGCGACCAGCAGCTTGGCGCGCGCATTGCCGAAGGCTTGATCGACATCTTGATGTTTTTTTGGGACCCTTTAGAGCCTCAACCGCACGACCCCGATATCAAGGCGCTGCTGCGCATCGCGGCAGTGTGGAACATCCCCGTTGCGTGCAACCGCGCCAGCGCTGATTTTATTATTTCTTCACCGCTGATTTCGAAGGCGTATCAGCGACGCGTGCCCGAATATTTGTAAGCGACGCAATAATTTTTATTTACGCGCCAGGAGGTGGCGGCGGGCCAAATTGATTCTCATTTTGATGGCTGGCCTGGCAAGCAAAGATTAAGCCAGCGACTGGCACCAGCAACCACCAACCGCGACGACTCGTGTCGTGCATCCGTCGTACCGCAACCGCGATTGTCGGGATAAAAGTTGCGAGCGAACCAAGGTTGCCTAAGTCGCTACTTGCAGACGACAAAACAACGCTCAGCACCACGGTGAACAAAACCCAATACCAATACGCCGAGCGCGAAGACCGGCCTTTGAAGTTGGCATAGTTCTTAAAACCTGACTTGATCGCGTTTTGAATATTCACTATTTATCTCCCTCGGTGCGCGGCTCTTTCGGCAAGCCTAGAACGCGCTCACCGACGATGTTGCGCTGAATCTGGCTGGTGCCGCCCCAGATGGTCTCTGAGCGCGAAAAAAAGAACGTCGACATCATTGGGCTAACGGGGTAGCCGTCGCGCTTCTTGTCGCGAATCGCACCCGGCCATGTGCCTTCTTGTGGGCCGGCGTCGATGAGCATCGAGTTGGCGCCGTGAATGTCGAGCGCAAGCTCCATTGCGCGCTGATGCATTTCTGTCCAGAACATTTTGTTGCTCGCGCCGAGCGCCATCACGCCCAAGTCTTTCTTGCCCTCTAGCGTTGCACCGAGACTGCGCAACCCATTGAAGCGCAAGATCTGAATTCGCGAATAGAAGTGCATCAAGCGCTGTCGAATGCTCGACTCACAAATCTTGCCATTAGCGACGGCGGAAGCGACCATCATTCGATATTCCTCTTCGAATCGTCGGTATCCGGTCGTGGCGCTCATCCCGCGTTCGAATGCCAGCGTGCTGTTGGCAACCTTCCAGCCGTTGTTTACGCCGCCGACAACATTGTCCTTCGGGCAACGCGCGTCCGTGAAGAACACTTCGCAGAATTCGGCAGTGCCATCAGGTTGCGTGATGCCGCGAACCTCTACCCCCGGCTGACGCATCGGCACGAGTAGATACGAGATGCCCTTGTGCTTAGGCGAATCTGGGTCTGTGCGCGTGAGCAGGAAGCAGTAGTCCGCGTGATGACCGCCCGTTGTCCAAACCTTTTGACCGTTGATGATCCACTCATCGCCGTCAAGAACCGCAGCGGTCTTCAAACTGGCGAGGTCGCTGCCGCTGTTAGGTTCGCTAAAGCCCTGACACCAGCGCATTTTGCCGCTCAAGATCTGCGGTAAGAACTCTTTCTTTTGCTCTTCGGTGCCCCACTGCAAAAGCGTTGGGCCGACGAGCGTATCGCCGAAAAAATCGGCGCGCATCGGAGCCTTGGCGTTGGCAAACTCTTCGGCGAGAACCACACCTTCAAGGACCGAAAGGCCCTTACCGCCATACTCTTTTGGCCACGTGGCGCAGATCCATCCGCCGGCAAATAGCTTGCCCGTCCACTGCTCATTAAATGTCTTGCGCTCAGCAGGTGACATGTCGAATTCGTCGTCGAACCAGCCCGCTGGCAAGTTGGCCTCAAGCCACGTGCGTACATCTGTTCTAAATGCTTGTGCTTCGGGCGTGTAGGTAATCATTGCTTATAGTCTGCCCCTTTTAACCAACCCATGTCCATCCCGAGGGATGACCGAACATGGCGAGACCAACATCGCATAGAGTGCGGTCGTGACGATTACAGAAAACGCTCCAGCACCTACAGAACGCTGGACGAATCAGTGGAAAGAACTCTACGAAGAGGTCATCACCACGGGCCTGTGCACAGGTTGCGCGGCGTGCGTGATCTC
>JAYTUM010000237.1:0-1118 GCA_043744575.1 Acidimicrobiales bacterium
GCCAGATCGCCCGCATCAATGTTGACGGGAAACGATCCACCCGCGGTGCGGCCGCCGTTGCTAGACGAGAACTCGGTGCGCACAGGCTTGCCGGTGGGTGCCATCATCGCCACGCCCGCCGTTTCGGCGATGGCCTGGTCAGTGAGCGGGCTCTCTAAGGTGACGATCGCGCTATTAATCGACTCGCGCAGTGCGGCGCCGCCGTAGACCTGGCAATCCTGCGAGTCGCAGGTTCGCGCTAAACCGGCATAGCGATTTTCGGTGGCCGAATAACTGCGCGCCGCAACCGCCTGGGCGCGCAACGCGTTCATGCCCGCCCCGCCAGCGGCATTGCCCCAGTCGGCGGGCGACTCGCGCGGTACAACACCGCGCAGATAGTTCTCGATGGCGACAGCATTAATCGTGCGGTTCGAGCCCGCCAAGTTGTTAACCGCGCGAATCTCGCCGCGGTAATAGCGAATTTTGTTTTTCAAATTGGCGCGCGGTTCGCACAACCCGATCACGGCAGTTGGTGCGGCGGCGCTGTCCGCTCCGCTTGTCGTTGTGAACGATGCAACCTCGGGCGTGTCGCCGATGAGCGTGAAGCCAATCGCTGCGGGGTCTTCGGTGCTCGCGGGACACTTTCGTTCGGCCGAACCCCACACGCGGTAGACGCGGTTGGCGACCTCGCGCGCGACCAGGGACGTCCAGACTCTGCCTGGCGCCGGGTCTTGCAGAAACAGTGCGTTGTTGGCGTCGGCGACGACCGCGGTTTGCGAATCGTTCATCGAACTTAGCCACACGGTCATCACTTGGCCTGGGTCTGGGAGCGCTCCGAGCACGTTGCCTGTGGCGCCGCCGTAATAAAAATCCAAAATCTGTTGCCACGACCAGCCAGCCGTAGTTGCCCAGCCGTACGAACCGTATTGGCTTAAGCCGCGGCCGTGACCGTAGCCACGACCGTTAATCACGATCGCGCCAGGTATCTGACCGTCGTCGGCGCGCACCGCGCTGACGTCACCGAACGCGGTAGTTGCCACTAACGCAGTTGCCAATATTGCAACAACTCGCTTTATTCTTGGGGGTACGCGCATGCTGAAGTGTTTCTCCTCGCCCGCTTGCATTCATCTTACCCGAGC
>JAYTUM010000238.1:0-1102 GCA_043744575.1 Acidimicrobiales bacterium
CATAGCACGAGTGATCTTCTTAGTCGCCTGCACCGACCGAATTCGGCTGCGCAGAATGCGCTCTTGTCCGCCTGCCATGAGTTTGTTACTCCGTCGCCAAGGTCTTCGCGCTGGCAGCTTCGCCAACTTCGCCGGCGTCTTGATTGGTCTTCTTGGCCGAAGCGGAGTTAGTGGCGACGAACGAAGACTTGAACGCAACAACGATAGCGGCTAAATCTTTCGGCACGTCTGCTTTTGAATCTTGGCGAATGCCCGCTAACATCGAAGCCTGACGTGTGCGCATGTGCTCGAGGATCTCGTTCTCGAAACGACGCACGTCGACTACCGGGATGTCGTCGAGATAACCCTTGGTGCCACAGAAAATCGAGACAACCTGCTCTTCGACTGGCATCGGGCTGTTCAGCGGTTGTTTGAGCAACTCGACTAAGCGATATCCGCGCTCGAGTTGCGCCTTCGAGATCGGGTCGAGTTCCGAGCCGAACGTGGCGAACGCTTCGAGCTCACGAAACTGTGCGAGGTCGAGTTTGAGTGTGCCCGCGACGCTCTTCATCGACTTGATCTGCGCCGCGCCACCTACGCGCGACACCGAGATGCCTACGTCGACGGCTGGTCGAACACCGGACTTAAACAAGTTGTCTTGCAGGTAGACCTGGCCATCGGTGATCGAGATCAAGTTGGTCGGAATGTACGCCGACACATCGCCGGCCTTGGTCTCGATCACTGGCAACGCCGTGAGCGAACCCGCGCCGTTTTGGTCGCTAAGTTTGGCGGCGCGCTCGAGCAAGCGGCTGTGCAGGTAAAAAACGTCGCCCGGATAGGCCTCGCGGCCAGGTGGGCGGCGCAATAACAGCGATATCTGGCGATAGGCCTCAGCCTGCTTCGAGAGGTCGTCATAAACAACGAGCGCGTGTTCGCCGTTTTCCATCCAATGCTGACCCATCGCGCAACCCGTGTACGGCGCGAGATATTTAAACGGTGCCGGCTCTGACGCTGGTGCGGCAACGACGACTGTGTACTCGAGCGCGCCGTATTGGCGCAGCACTTCTACGGTTTGGGCGATTGTCGAACCCTTTTGACCGATGGCGACGTAGATGCACTTCAC
>JAYTUM010000239.1:0-4301 GCA_043744575.1 Acidimicrobiales bacterium
CGGCACAGAGGACGACCCAGACAACATCGGCGAAGTGCGCATGAAATTCACCGCAGTCGAGGGCTTCGTGCCGCCGACTTCAGTCGAACTCGCCGCCACCGGCGACGGCACCCCCACCACTTCAGAGTGATAAGCGCCGTGCGGTGGCGCACGTCGTCGCGAAATTCGCATCGTAAATTCGGCTCACTTGCTTGCGCCGCAATTTTCGCCGTGTTATTGAGTGCGTGTCGAGTTGACTCTGTTATCACTCTCAAGGTCAAGGAGAACGGAACGGGCACGCTTAGCGTTGTGACTACCGCCGACGCTGACCTTATCGCCCAGGTTCCCGGACTTGCAGAAGACCTGAGTTTTGATGACGCCAAGAATGCGGGATGGAAAGTATCGACACCTCTGACAACCAAAGACGGCGGCAAGCAAGTTACGGCGTCGCACTCATTTAATAATCCGCAGGAAGCATCATTGCTGCTCGCTCAACTGAGCGGCGCTAACGGCCCGTTCAAAGAAATGAGCCTGACCCGCTCAGGCAAAGATACCGACAGCACATGGATGCTCAACGGCAGGCTCGAAGTCAACGGCGGCCTCGACGCCTTCGCCGACCCCGAGTTGCTTAAGACCATCGGAGGCTCGCCATTTGCGGCCACGCTGGCCAACTCAGAACTAGACATCGGTCAGGCCGTCGGCGTGGAGTTTCGCGCCTTTCTGCCCGGCAAAATCGAATCGACGACTGGCGTTGACACATTTGGCTACCCGCAGTGGACGGTGAGTTTTGACGGCAGCGCACAGAGCATCGCCACGGTCACGCAAAACACCGCGGTCAAATCGACCGTCGCGCGCATCGCCACACCGATTCTCTTGGGGCTACTAGTCCTCTGGGTTCTCGGCGTCAGCGGCTTTGCGGCGTTTGTCGCCTTCACCCGTTATAAGCGCAGCCGCCGCACACCCACTAACTAACCTGACGCGCATGGCGAAACTGCGCACTGTATTTAACTGCACCGAGTGCGGCGCACCACATTACAAATGGGGCGGGAAGTGCGATTCGTGCGGTGCCTGGAACTCGCTCGTCGAAGACGTCGAAGATCCCAATTCTGACACCACCTTGGCGGCGGGCATGGCTCTGATCCCCCCTGGCGAACCGCAACTCATCGGCAAACTCGACCCCAGCGTCGGCAAGCCGCAACCCACTGGTATCGGCGAACTTGACCGCGTCCTCGATGGCGGTCTTGTGCCTGGTTCGGTCACGTTGCTCGGCGGCGAACCCGGTATCGGCAAGTCAACTTTGTTGTTGCAATTGCTTGCCGCGTGGCCGCAACGCACTCTGTATGTCACCGCAGAAGAAAGCGCTCAGCAAGTTCGTCTGCGCGCCGAACGGCTGAATGCGATTAAGGACGACTTGTGGCTGTTGTCAGAAATGTCGATGACAAATATTTTTAAGGCAATCGACAAGGTCAAACCCGAGTTACTGATCATCGACAGCATCCAGGCAGTCGCCGACCCGCAACTCGGTTCGGCTCCAGGCTCGGTGGTACAGGTGCGTGGATGCGCGCATCGCTTCGTGCAAGAGGCCAAGTACCGCAACCTGCCAACGGTTTTGGTCGGACACGTAACCAAAGAGGGCGGCCTTGCCGGCCCGCGCGTTCTCGAGCACGTCGTCGACACCGTGCTCTCGTTTGAGGGTGAGCGCCACCACGCCTTGCGCCTGTTGCGCGCCGTCAAACATCGCTTCGGCTCGACCAGCGAACTCGGTCTTTTCGAGATGACAGAACACGGCCTAATCGGCGTGCCCGACGCCAGCAAAATGTTTCTCGCCGATCGCCGATCGGGCATCGCCGGCTCGGTCGTCGTGCCCACCCTTGAGGGCCAGCGCCCTCTGCTCGTTGAGGTGCAGGCGCTCACTAATCCAACAAGTAACAACATGCCGCCACGCCGTTCGGCACAGGGTCTCGACCCCGGCCGCCTCGCCATGTTGCTGGCCGTACTCGAGCGCCGTGCCCGCATCAGCCTCGCTCAACACGAGGTCTATGCGTCGGTTGTCGGCGGCGTAAAACTCGGCGAACCCGGAGGCGACCTCGGTTTGTGCATGGCGCTCGTCTCGGCCGTCACCAACAAACCGATCCCAGCTGATCTTGTTGTCTGCGGCGAAGTCGGGCTCGGCGGCGAAATTCGTCAGGTTGGCCAAATGTCGCGCCGTCTCGCCGAGGCAACGCGCCTCGGCTTCACGCGCGCAATTGTTCCCGCCAGCAGCGAGTCAACTCACAAGGGTCTGCGCGTTCATCTGGCGAGCACCCTCAGCGAAGCTCTCGCATTCGCACTACTGTCAGCGCCATGACAATTACCCCAGACACAAAAAACTGGACATGGGTTCTTGAGCGCCCATGTCCAGATTGCGCCTACGACTCCGCCACCGTCGTGCCTCGCAATATCGGCGCCACCATTCGCGACATCGCCTCACAATGGGAGGCGATGCTCTCCCACCCAAGCGCAACTCTCCGTCCGCGCCCCGATGTATGGTCGCCAGCTGAGTACGGCTGCCACGTTCGCGATGTGTTTCGCCTCTTCGATGCGCGCCTCAAGTCAATGCTTAACCAAGACGCCCCGACGTTTGCCAATTGGGATCAAGATGCCACCGCGATCGCCGATAAGTATCACGCCCAAGACCCGCACATCATCAGACGCGAACTGGCAGTGGCCGGCGACCAACTCGCCGAGCGCTTCGATGGCGTCTCTGGCGGCGACTGGGCCCGCACTGGACTGCGCAGCGACGGCGCCGCATTTACCTGCGAGTCGTTCGGCAAGTATTTGTTACACGACCCCATTCATCATCTATGGGATGTCTCGCACATACGCTGATCACGCACCTCGCGCACCGAAAGAGTCGCGAGTATTGCCGTAATTGAAACAAGCCCGATCACTACCAGCGAACGTCCGGTACCGATCAATTGGGACAGAGGTCCGGCAGTGACAAGCCCGAGAGCCACAAAAACATTGGAACCAAATGCGTCGTAACTCATAACACGAGACAGCGAGTCGCCGGGAATGCTCCTCTGAATTGAAGTAAGCCAAATCACTCCGAAAATGTCTATTCCAATACCGGCACCAATCGCCAAGATCGCCAAGATCCATAGGCGCAGATGGACGCCTATTCCAATTGTCAACAGACTCGGCAGAATCATTGCGACCATGGCCATGCGCAGCGGATGCCTTGGCCGGACTCGGATTGCTATCAAGACACCTACCAACATGCCAATGCCCTCGAAACCAATGAGAATTCCCCACTGTCGCGCCCCGCCATACAGTTCGCTGAATTGCAATGGTCCAAGGACCGCGAGCACCGATTCCCAACTCATGTTGAGAATTGAAGTTCCCAAAATCACCGCCCACACCCATTTGCGAACCAGAAGTTCTGTCCAACCTTCACGAAGTTCGTGGATTAGTGATGGTGCGCGCTGACTCGGAATCGGCTTGACATTTTCTATTCTCAGATTCAAAACCATCAATCCGGCAATCGCAAACGAACCGGCGTCAACTGCGAACGCCCACCCCGGACCCGCACCTGCAACAATCGACCCTCCCGTGAATGCACCGATTAGAAATCCAAAGTTGGTCATTAATCCCATTACCGAATTCGCCGACTGCAGCTCATTGTCACCTACGACCAGCGGCAGGAGTCCGAGAAATGCTGGCACCCACAGCGCCACGAGAATCCCGAATAGGAAATTCAATACGTACACGAAGACAATTGACGCGTCACCACTAATGAAATTCAGAGCCATGCCAGCGGCAATGACGCCTGCGAGCAGATCGGTACCCCCAACCAATAAATTTCTCCTAATTCGATCTGCGAATACTCCACCGATCAGCATTAGTGCGACCATCGGAACCCACAGACTCGCCATCGCCAAACTCAATGATGTTTTTGTGGCTCCGTCAATTGACAGCACTCCGAACGACATAGCGACCGCCGTCATCCCATTACCTACATTTGAAAGAAATCGGGCCACGACGAACTTTTTAAAGTTGCTATTGCCTAACAAATCGTTGAATTTAGCATTCGACACCGACACGCAGACAGTTTTACACAGTCCCCTGCTTCAGAACCTGCGATATCGACACGGGGGAGCGCCACCTGGCGATAGATTCTCAATTATTGATTACGAACAATTGCCGACACTTTTCAAGTTTCGTGCACACATCACCGCATGACATCTAACAAACAAACGGTTCGCGCCACCGACAACAAAAAGCGCTGCGGCTGGTGCCTTTCTGACCCGATCTACATTCAATACCACGACACCGAATGGGGC
>JAYTUM010000240.1:0-1100 GCA_043744575.1 Acidimicrobiales bacterium
TCGATCGCTTGTTGCAACCCCTCCGGCCTGCGCAACACGCCAATGTGACGCGACATCACGGTGCGCACAGATGCTCGCAACGAGTCGTCTAACAATCCAACTTGGCCTTGGTCGCGACATACCGCTGGTTCAACTCTCGTCGGCAACTGCCACGCCAAGTTGCGCCCGACGCGCGTGCCGACTACGAGGCTCTCTGTTAGCGAATTCGAAGCCAGGCGATTGGCGCCGTGCACGCCCGTGAGGGCAACCTCACCGACGGCAAATAGTCCGGCGACCTCTGTGACGCCGTCCATGTCCGAGTCGATGCCGCCGCATGTGTAATGAGCGGCCGGCGCAACGGGTATTCGTTGCGTGAGTGGATTGATGCCGCTCGCATTGCACGCCTTCGTAATGAATGGAAAGCGCTCGGCGAACCGCGTCCCGATTTTGGTGGCATCTAGAAACACATGATCGTCAACGCCAGCTGGCGCCTCGGCCATGCGCGCGCTGATCGCGGCGGCGACGACGTCGCGCGGCGCAAGGTCTTCCTGCGGGTGCACTCCTTGCATGATGCGCTCGCCCGCGGCGTCGTACAAAATTGCGCCCTCGCCGCGCACCGCCTCGCTGATCAGCATCTGCTGTTGCGTCGAATCGGCGTCTTGCCACAACACGGTTGGGTGAAACTGTACGAACTCGAGATCGCTGAGGTGCAGGCCAGCGCGCAACGCCAGCGCGTGTCCGTCGCCTGTTACCGCAGCGGGGTTAGATGTCGAAGCGAAGACCTGGCCGTAGCCGCCAGTAGCGATTACGACGGCGCGCGCGGTGATCAGGCCCACACTTTTGACCGTGCCGTCACCGTTGAGCAACGCCACGCGCACGCCCGCCACTTGCCTACTCTTCGTGCTCGTCGCGGCGCCAAACTCGAGATCGAGCGCGAAGGTATGTTCGAGCACTTCAACGCCAGCATTTATCGCGTTGATGTCGAGCGTGCGCTGTATCTCGGCGCCAGATTGATCGCCGCCAGCGTGCACGATTCGCGAATGGCTGTGGCCGCCCTCGCGCGTGAGTGCCCGCTCGCCGTTAAGACCCGGGTCAAATGCCGCACCAAGTTGTTCGAGGTA
>JAYTUM010000241.1:0-4286 GCA_043744575.1 Acidimicrobiales bacterium
TTGGACAAGATACAACTTCGCGGCACGCTGTTCGTCGCTCCTGGTGTCGATGTCTACGAGGGAATGGTGATCGGCGAGAACGCGCGTGACGACGAGATGGTTGTTAACGCGGTTCGCGCCAAAGAAAAAACGAACATTCGCACGCACAGCCACGATGACGGCCCGAAATTGGCGACGCCGGTAACGCACACCCTCGAGACCGCGATCGAGTGGATCGGCGAAGACGAACTGGTCGAGGTGACACCGAAGAATATTCGGATTCGCAAGCGCTATCTGACGATCGAGGATCGTCGCCGCTACAACAAGAAGTCGATCTAACTCCTTCGTTTCACCTGCGGGTGGGGTAGCGGTACAGAGCGCTTCTCTTCGAGCAGGCCGACGAGAGTCTTGTACGTCTTCGAGCCGATCAATTCCACGATCTCGTCCTTGAGGTACTTGTAGACGGGGTCTTTGCCGACAAAGGCCTTGGGGTCGTCGGTGCACCACCAATGAAAATCTGTGCCGCCCTCGCCCCAGTCGCGGCGCTTCCACTCGCGCAGGTGCGAAATGACGTGGCCGTCGTCCTCCGTGAACTCTTCCAGACGCAACGGCACCTGCCAACAGACGTCTGGCTTCCAATCCATTGGGCGCTCGCCGGCCTCGATCGCCGCGATGTGAAAGGCGCAGCCAAATCCGCCCTCGTAGTCGGGTTTATTATGAAATATGCAGGCGCCGTCTACGACGCGAGTCGCGTCGGCGCCATCGCGTTCTTTCTTTAGCCAGCCATTCTTGTGACCCTTATCGTAATTCTGCCAGTGGCGCGGCGCCAAGCGCTTGACGAACTTCATAACCGAGGCAAGATCCTTTTTGTCAAGGAAGTGGGCGCCGTAGCTGCAACATCCCTGCATCAACTCCTGCGCGTTGTCGTCAAGAACTCCCTTGCACCCGTTGCCGTAAATGCACGACCAGTTTGAGCGCATAAAGGTCGAGTCGATGATCCATGTTTGCTCGCTGTCGGGGTCTTCGAAACTAATCCATTCGTGAAGATCTTTTGGTGTTGGCACGAGGTCTAACGCTAGACGATCTTGAAGCTTGAATATCTCATCACCCAATCTAATTGTGAGGTTTTATGACATACTTAGTAAATGCCATCGACCGACGAAATTGTCTCGCAACTGCAGGGAATTTCCGATGACCTCGCCGACAAAGCACTGAACGCTCTCAAGGACGCCCACCACAAGGGCGAATCGAAGAGGCCAGAGTCGGAGCGTTCGCTTACTCAAGCCCGGCGGGCCATTGAAAAGGCGATCTCGTTGCTGCAACGAGTCGATGCCGCGAGCTAATTCTCTTTAGACGTGTCGGCGCCCTTCATAGTCAGGGCAGCAATCAAGTCATCAAAACTCTTCTGAAAAGAAATGACACCCTCGCGTTCGAGCTGCTCGGCGACTGAGGCAACATCGACGCCAACAGTGCTAAGTGCCGCCCACTGGGCGGCGGCAAGTTCAACATTGCTATCGATCGTGCGGGCCAATGTGCCGTGATCTGAGAATGCCGCGAGAGTGTTATCTGGCAAAGTATTCACCGAGTCCGGCCCGATCAGCGAGTCAACATACAAAGTGTCGGGATAAGTAGGATTTTTAGTTGACGTCGAAGCCCACAGCGGTCGTTGCAGCTGCGCTCCGCGGTTAGCGAGCGCCGCCCAACGCGGCCCGGAGAAGGTTGCTATAAATTGCTGATAAGCGAGCTTGGCCTGGGCAATCGCTGCGGTTCCGCGCAGTGCTAGCGCCTTGGGCGAGCCCTCTAGATTCAAGAGCCTGTCGATCTTGCTGTCGACTCGAGAGATAAAAAAACTGGCGACGCTGGCGACACTAGATAGCGAGCCAGTCGTATTGGTGGCGCGCAACTCGAGGCCTTCGATGTAAGCGTCCATTACCATCTGATATCGCTCGAGACTAAAAATCAGCGTTACGTTGACGCTGCGACCCTCGCTGATCATCGCTTTGATCGCGCCGATGCCTTGTGCTGTCGCTGGGATTTTGATCATCACGTTGGGCCGACCGACCCGTTCGTGCAGCCGTCGCGCGGCAGATTCTGTGGCGGCGCCGTCGTGAGCGAGTGCGGGGTCGACCTCGACGCTGACGAAGCCATCGCGACCGCGGCTATCTTTAAATATCGGAGCGAACACTTCGAGTGCGCCGTCGATATCTTGCAGCACGAGATCCCAATACAGTTCGTCCGGGTTCTTGATACCGGCGAGGAGCGCAAACTGCTCGTCGTAGTCGCTCGATCCCTGAATCGCCTTTTGAAAGATCGTCGGGTTCGAGGTCAAACCGCGCACGCCCGAATCGCGCACATCGAGCAATTTGCCGGAGGTGAGGTAATCGCGCTTGAGATTGTCGAGCCATGGGCTCTGACCGAATTCGTCGGATAGCCGAAATAGCTTGTTCTCGCTATCCATCAGAAGTCATCGATCGCCGCGCGCACCGTGTCGACGACGTTGGTCAGGTTGATGCCGAGCCGATCGAGGGCTACTGCGCCGGGGGCGCTAGCCCCGAAGCGGTTGATGCCGACGCTCGCATCGGCGTATTTGGCCCAGCCGAAAGTAGTGGCTGCCTCGACAGAGATTGTCGGCACCAGTCGAGAGATGACGCTGTCGCGGAAGCTCTTGCTCTGGGAGTCGAAACGATCCCATGACGGCATCGATACGAGGCGCACATTGATGCCATGCTTTGCGAGTTCATCGGCGGCCAGCAGGCATAGCGAAACTTCGCTGCCCGTGCCTATAAGCGTGGCGTGTGGCTTGGCGGTGTCGCGCACGATCGAGGCGCCAGTGGCAACTGCGGTGCCGTCCGTAATAAGTGGCAGGTTTTGACGACTTAAGATTAGTGCGGTTGGGCCATCGTGATCTATAGCGACGCACCACGCGGCCTTAGTCTCGTTCGAATCCGCGGGACGAATCACCTGCAATCCAGGTATCGCCCGAAGCGCCGCCAGTTGCTCGACTGGCTGGTGGGTTGGTCCGTCTTCGCCGACGCCCACCGAATCATGTGAAAAGACAAACACGACTTTCGCCTTTGATATTGCGGCGAGGCGCAGTGCAGGTCGCATGTAATCGGCGAATACGAAGAATGTTCCGCCGACCGGTAGCACGCCGCCATGCAACGCCATTCCAACCATTGCCGAACCCATCGCGTGCTCGCGAATGCCGAAATATATTTGCCGGCCCTGGGGCGTCGACACGCTGTGCGGGCCATGAGACGAGACCTTGACTCCAGTGTTGCCGGTGAGGTCGGCGCTGCCTGTCAACAGACCTGGTAAAAATGGGCTGGAGGCATCTAGGACCTTCTGAATGGATTGGCGCGTGGCAAGGGTTGATCCAGCCTCAAAGATTGGCAAGTACGAGGCGAATTCACCTGAGGCTGGGGGGTTCCACGCTGCCTCGAAATCTGCCTCGAGCTGAGCCTTGTCCGGCCGATGAGTGTCCAATGTCGAGGCGTGTTGACTCTGCAGCTGCGCGCCGCGAGTCTTAGCATGCTCGCGCACGGCGTCGACCGTGGCCCGCGGCGCCCAGAACAGTTCGTCGGGGATTCCCATCACGAGTTTGGTGTTTCTCGTTAACTCGGCCGTGAACGGATTGCCGTGCGCCTCGTGGCTGTCGATGAGGTCTGGCGATGGGAAGCCAATATGTGTCTTGAGCACGAGCAGCGTCGGCTTGCCGATGTTTTGTTTGGCGAGATTCAATTCTCTCTCGAGCGCGTCGAGGTCGTTGCCGATCTCACCGAGTCGAACGACGTTCCATCCGTAGCTGGCGAAGCGCATCGCCACATCGTCGCTGCACGACAACGATGTCGGACCGTCGATCGTGATGCCGTTGTCGTCAAATACACAGATCAATCGATCGAGACCGAGGTGGCCGGCAAGCGAGGCGGCCTCGTGGCTTACACCCTCCATCAAACATCCGTCGCCAGCGATCACAAAGATATTGTGATCTGTGCGCTCGGCACCGAATCGAGCACGCAAATTGCGCTCGGCGATTGCCATTCCAACGGCGTTTGCGAAACCTTGGCCGAGCGGGCCAGTAGTCACCTCTATACCCGCAGTGTGCCCGACCTCGGGGTGGCCAGGCGTCTGCGAGCCCCACTGTCGAAATGCCTTGATGTCGTCGAGTTCCAATCCGTAGCCGTTGAGAAACAACAACGCGTATTGCAAAATTGAGGCGTGCCCGTTGGAAAGTATGAAGCGATCTCGATTACGCCAATGAGGATCCATGGGGTCGTGGTTTAAAATTCGGCTGTAGAGCACATGCC
>JAYTUM010000242.1:0-16840 GCA_043744575.1 Acidimicrobiales bacterium
CGCGCAAACCGAGTTTGGTCAGGCGGTGCTCGAGAACTTCTTGCCTCGCTGCGTTGGCGCCAAGCCAACCTGGACGATGTCGTCAATTGTCGAAGACCAGCTTGCCGCCGTGCGCGCGCTTGTTGGCGGCGAACGAGTCATCTGCGGTTTATCTGGCGGCGTCGATTCTGCTGTCGCGGCCGCGCTCGTACACAAAGCGATCGGCAAGCAACTTACATGCGTATACGTCGATACTGGATTGATGCGCAAGAACGAGAGCGCGCAAGTTGTCGAAACATTTCAGCGCAACATGGGCATCGAACTGATCCACGTCGACGCGGGTGCGCGATTCTTCGAACGGCTACAAGGCATCACAGAACCAGAGGCCAAGCGCAAAGCAATCGGCGAGTTGTTCGTGCGCATCTTTGAAGAGAACACGGGCGGGTTGACAGACGCCAAGTTCTTGGTGCAGGGCACGCTATACCCAGACGTCATTGAAAGCGGCGGTGTAGACGGCACGGCGAGCGTGATCAAGAGCCATCATAACGTCGGCGGTTTGCCAGAAAATATGACGCTGAAGTTGTGTGAGCCGTTGCGCACGCTGTTTAAAGATGAGGTGCGCAAGGTCGGTAGCGAACTCGGCCTGCCCGACGAGATTGTCTGGCGGCAGCCGTTTCCGGGCCCAGGCCTTGGCGTGCGCATCATCGGCGAGGTCACGCCAGACAAGGTCGCGATCTTGCAAGAGGCAGACGCGATCGTCCGCGAAGAGATTCGCGCGGCCGGCCTCGAACGCGAGATCTGGCAGGCATTCGCGGTGCTCGCCGACATTCGCTCGGTGGGCGTAATGGGCGACGAGCGCACCTACGGCCGACCGATCATCATCCGGGCCGTCACCAGCGACGACGCCATGACCGCCGACTGGGCGCGCCTGCCATATGACCTGCTTGAGACGATGTCGTCGCGAATTATCAATGAGGTCGCCGGCATCAATCGCGTTGTCTACGACGTGACCTCTAAACCGCCTGGCACGATCGAGTGGGAGTAATCCCACTCGTGGATAAAAGTGTGGGAGTAATCCTGTTTTATCCAGTCCCTATAAGGCTTTGAACAATACTGCAACACAACCGTAATAATAGGTATGCTGTTCGGGTCATGACATTTTGCGCCATCTGGCGTTCTCGTCGTCTGGCGCGCCGACTGGCCGCTTTCCTCACTTTCACCTCGCTGGTGGCGGTGGCGTTCATGCCTGTAGCCGCTCAGGCACTTTCGGTACCGCGCGCGGGACGTTTCCCCCTGGCGGGATCTGGCTCTGGCGGAGCAGACCAGCAGCGACGGGTTAACGCGATTATCGATGAACTGGATCGAATCGGTGCACAAATTGACGCGCTCGGCGAAATGTATTCCCTGGCGGTTAACGATCAGGAAGATCTGCTCATCGAGATTGCTAATGCCGAGACACGAATCAAGGAAAAAGAGGCAGAGCTGGCTCTGATGCAAATAGACCTGCGCGGCGTCGCGCTCAAGAGTTTCGTCAGCGGCGGAATGTCAAATTCACTGACCGGGATATTGAGTTCGACTGGTGGACTAACAGATTCGGTGAGCAAAAAGTATTTACGATCGGTGGCACTTAACGCCGGCGCGGGAAACACCGACGCCCTCCAGGGCCTAATCGATGACATTGCCAAGGAACGAGCGGCTCTCGAGTCACGGCGCAAGAAGGCGGCCAGAGTTGCCGACTACGCTGCCGAGCGACTGAACGCGGCAGAATCGCTGGCTAGCGTTTACGAACAGCGCCAGTCGGAAGCCGAAAGGGAACTCGGCACCTTGCTTAAATCGGAGCGCCAGCGTCGAGAGGATGCCGCCCTTATCGCGTCACAAGCCGAAGCTGCAAAGTTCAAGGGCTCAAAATTTGCAAATGTGGCAGCACCGTCATCGCGTGCTGGCGTGGCGGTCAAGGCGGCGTTGTCGCAGTTGGGTGTTCGGTATGTTTTTGGGGCTAAGTCCCCAGGGATTGCCTTCGATTGCTCGGGCCTTACCTCGTATGCGTGGGGAGTCGCCGGAGTCGGAATTCCGCGGACCTCTCGAACGCAATATGCGGGTCTAACACATGTTCCGACGGCCGCTGTGCAGCCCGGGGATCTCATCTTTTCCTATTACCCAATTTCTCACGTGGGCATTTATCTCGGCAATGGCCAAATGATCCATGCCCCGCGTACTGGCGACGTGGTCAAGGTCAGTGCCGTGACATGGTCAAAAGTTGTCGGAGTCGCCAGACCAAACTGATTTCGAATAATTTGACGGTAAGTGCCACGATGTAGCGTCAAGCCATGACAAATTCCGATGACTCATGTTTGTCGGAAGTTTTGGGAATCGACAACGCCCCGGTGACTCGCTGGCTGCAAGACAATATTGATGGCGTGCGCGCCCCGTACACATTTCACCCAATTGCGGGCGGACGATCAAATCTCACCTATCGGGTCGTAGATGGCGAGGGAGCCACTGTGGTCTTGCGTCGTCCGCCGCTCGGCCACGTGCTGGCCACGGCGCACGACATGGCTCGCGAGTACAAGATCATCTCGGCAGTTGGCAAAACACGAGTTCCCGTGCCCCGCGCGCTTGGAGTGTGCACAGACGAATCGGTAAACGGGGCGCCGTTCTATGTGATGAGTTTCGTGGACGGCACTGTCCTCGATTCGCCAGAATGCGCCGAAAGGTTGGGTCTGGAGCAACGCCGTGTTGCGAGCGAGCATCTGTTCGATGTTTTAGCAGAACTTCATCAAGTCGACATCGACGCGATCGGACTCGGCGACCTGGCCAAGCGCAGCGGCTACATCTTGCGACAACTAAAGCGTTGGTCGACACAGTGGGTCAATTCCAAGACCCGTGAGTTTCCGGCGATCGAAGAGGCCGAAAAGATCATGCGCGGGCGCATCCCAGAGCAACAGGGCGTCGCGATAGCCCACGGCGACTATCGCTTCGGCAACTGCCTTACCGATCTTGCGACTGCGAAAATTACCGCCGTTCTGGATTGGGAGTTGTGCACTCTGGGCGACGCACTCGCCGATCTAGGTCATCTCGGCGTGTACTGGACGGATCCCGGCAATGGCCTCGGTCGGCATAACGACCCGACGGGCGCGCCGGGGTTTGCGACCTATGACGAAATGGTGCAGCGTTACGCGGTGGCCACTGGTCGCGATGTTTCGAATGTCGGTTTCTATCGAGCGTTTGCGGCATGGCGTCTGGCCATCGTCAGCGAGGGGGTGTACGCAAGGTACATGTACGGCGCGATGGGTGAAAATAATCTCGATCTTGCGGTTATGAAGCAGGGCACCGAAGATTTGGCAACGATGGCGCTCGACGCGCTTAGGGGAGCGAAGAATTGAGCAAGAAATCAGACTCACAAGCCAGCGTCGTGGTCATGGCTGGGTGGACAATGGGATCATTCTCATCGGCCGGCATTATGCACCCGACCTACACGCGCGGCTCTGGCCCGGGCGTCGTGGTTGTGCATGAGGTCCCCGGCATCACGCCGAGCGTCGCCAAGTTCGCCAACGAAGTCGTTGATGCCGGGTTCACGGTCGTGATGCCACTGCTGGTAGGTAAGGCCGGCCCAGGCCCGAGCGGAAGCTATCTCGGATCATCGATGCTGAAAGTTTGCATCGCCAAAGAATTCACTACTCTGGCGATGAATCAGACCTCGCCAGTGATCGCGTGGCTGCGCGCGCTCGCCAAACAACTGCACTCACAAACCGGCGGTGTCGGCGTCGGCGCGGTCGGCATGTGCTTCAGCGGCGGCTTCGCGCTTGGGATGATGCTCGACGAAATCATGGTCGCGCCAGTGTTGTCGCAGCCCTCGCTGCCGTTCGCGCTCGGCAAGTCGCGGGCGTCGAATCTTGGGCTGTTGCCGGACGATCTGCGTGCAGTCGGCGCCAGGGCGGCGGCGGGATGCCAGGTTCTTGGCCTGCGTTTTACTGGCGACAAGCTTGTCGGCACTCGCTTCGAAGCGCTGCACAAACTACTCGGTGATGCCTTTGTGGCGGTCGAGTTCGCGTCAGCCAGCAAGAACGATCATTCTGTTCTCACCGAGCAACGCCAGCAAGTTGGGGTTGACAGAGTAATCGACTTCCTGCGGCAAAAATTACAGAGCGGCTAAGGCCAACTCTTTGGCCGCTGGGTAGTCGGCTTTGCCGTTTGGTGCCCGCGGCACTTTGGCTACGAATACAACGCTCTTCGGTGCCTTGAATCCCGCTAGTTCGCTTTTTACCGTTGCGATTATCACGGCGGATTCGACATTGGCGCCGTCCACCAGCGACACAACCGCGGTAACGGCCTGACCGAACTTCTCGTCCGGTAAACCGACGACTAAGCAATCCAACACGCCCTCGACGCGCTTGACCGACTCTTCGATCTCTTCGGGGAAGACTTTCTCGCCGCCGGTGTTGATCACTTGACTGCCGCGTCCGAGCAAGATCAGCGAACCATCGGCGGCGAGCATTGCCAAGTCGCCCGGAAATGAATAGCGGATGCCATTGATCGTGCGAAATGTTCGCGCCGACTTCTCGGGGTCTTTGAAGTATCCGATTGGCACATTGCCGCCGGCCGCCACCATGCCAATTTCGCCTGATCCGGGCTGCAATTCGCGGTCGTCTTCGGAGAAGACTTTGGTATTTGGGTTAGTGACGAACTTGGCCGTCGCCGGCTTCATTCCTTTCATCGTGATGCTGGTGCCCATGCCGCCCTCTGTCGAACCCATGGCATCGATTAGTACGGTCTGCTCGATGCGCTCGAGGATCTGCTCCTTGACTTCTGCAGTCCACATCACTCCCGATGAAATAATCATCTTGACACTCGATGTGTCGTACGGCTTACCTGCCGCAATCGCCGCATCTAAGGCACGAATCATCGGCTTGACAAATGAGTCGCCAACTACGACAAGGGTTGTCGCGCGCGCTCGTTGGGCCACAGCGAACATCTCGTCGGCATCGAAACTGCGCTGTTGCAAGGAGATCACCGAGCCACCCGCGAAGTGCACGAACATTGCGCCGAGCCACATTCCCGTGCCGTGCATTAGCGGGCAACCAGGTATTGAAATTGGAACAGCGCCGGAAGCGTGTAGCGATTGGATCGACTGGATCACATCAGCGCTCGAGATCGGCATTGGTAAACCATTTCTAATAAACGTGCTGCGAATAAATGAGTCGGTGAGTCCGCCGAGTGGGTACATCACGCCCTTTGGCATTCCCGTAGTGCCGCCCGTGTACAGCATGTAGATGTCGTCTTCACGACGAGAAATTCGCGGGTTCGGGTCGTGGTGCCTAACTATGTCTTCGTAGTCGAGCGCCGTGTCGACATGGTTGGTATCGTCGTCTTTGACTTGAATTAGCAGGCGCATCTTTGGCAGGCGAGGCGCAATTCGCGCAACGCGGTCGCCGAGGCTCGAGTGAAAGACAAGAGCCTCTGCGTCAGCGTTATCGAGAAGGTAATAGAGCTCGTCGTCTAAGTACCGGTAATTGACATTGATCGGCACGCCGCGCATCTTGAAGCCTGCAAATTGTGTCTCAAGGTATTCATTCGAGTTGTAAAGGAAAATTCCAATCTTACTGTCGGGCTTTAGGCCAGCTTGCACAAACGACGCCGATAAGCGCGCAGCCCTATTTTCGTACTCGCTCCAAGTGCGCTTGGTCTCTCCGCAACTTATCGCAGGCGCGTCGCCGACGACATCGCTGATCGCTTCCCACACCGATGCCGCGTGCATTTCCATATGGCGACACTAGCCAGCCAAATGAAATTGCTATTTTTATGTCTCTAGCGAGACCGCTATTTTTATGTCTCTAGCGAGACATAAAACCGCGGATCTCGAAAGGTCTCTAGGGCGACTCGCGGGTTAATCCCCGATGCGCAAGTATTCAAAATATGGCGGGCTAGACGACCTTTGGCCGCTTTGGCGTCGTGGCCGCCAGCGGCTCCACCAACTTCGTTGATCGCGACCCGTAAGTAATCGCCGAGCACCGCTAGGTCTGGGATGTAGGCGGCGCGGTGTTCTTGCGGCAGTAAATCGACCACGACATAACCAATAAATTGCTTGTTGAGTACCGCCGATAGTGGCTCCTGCCACCACTTGGCAAGCTTGCCTATCGGGGCCAGGATTGCACCCATTTTTAGTCGGTACTCGGGCACCGGGTCGCCAGCACCGACGGCGCCGAGCAAGCCAGAGACCACGATGATGTGCTCGAGGGCATCAGAGTGTTGCTCCGACGACATCGATTCGAGATTCAAGTGTTTCCAAACGACGCCCGTGTACCGCTTGAATGCCGGAAGTGTCGGCGAACCAACTAAAGATTTATTGGCAATTTTGGCGCGGTCGAGGAGCGCTCCCTTCACTCCGAGAATCTTCGCGTTGCCCCCGTCGACTCTGTTCAAAGCGCTGATCAACTGATCCCGAGCGCCAGACAATTGCTTGCCGAACTCGCCGGATGTCGACTTCCACTTCGTGTGCGGATTACCGTGCTCGGCTTTGCCCTCAGACGGCGGAAGAAGAATCAAGAATTTTACTGCCGGATGCCTGGTATTTTTTGGCGCTGCCACGACCCGAAAGTCTGCTCTACCGGTGGGTAAGATTTAGCGATGACAGACACCGCCCGCCGCCCGACGAACTCGTCCGTGCCACCGGTCTCAGACTGGGCAACAGACTTCGATCATGCCGACCCGGCCTACAACGCCAATGCCCACCAAATCTGGAACGAACTTCGCGAAACGTGCCCGGTTGCGCATACCGAGCGTTATGCGGGGGCGTGGTTGCCAGTGCGCCACGAAGATGTTGCGGCAATCGCCCGCGACACAGATCATTTCTCTTCCGAGGGGGCCGTGCTCTCAAATCGTCCACCGCGCGAAGAGTGGCAGTCGACGGCGCCAATCGGAGGCGCGCCACCGATAACTTCAGACCCGCCATTTCATGCCGATGCTCGTCGCTTGCTGTTGCCTGCCTTCAGCCCCCATGTAATCGCCGAATGGGAGCCAGAAATTCGCCGCCTATGTAATCAACTCGTCGACAACATGGGCGGCGCCCCAACAATCGATGCGGCGATTGACTACGCCCAGAACATTCCGGTATACGTGATCGCGCGCATGCTAGGTCTGCCCGTCGAAGACAGCGACTACTTCCGCGACACCGTACATCTAGTACTTGAAGAAATTGGTGCCGAGTTCGGCGCACGCGAAGATGGCTTTCAGAAACTCGAACAATACTTGTTAATGCACGTGCAAGACCATATCGAGAATCCAAAGGACGACCTCATTGGGTTTTTGCTCAACGCCAAAATATACGATCAGCCACTTTCGAACATGCATGTCGTCGGCACGATTATTCTGCTCATGGTTGCAGGTATCGACACAACTTGGAGCGCAATTGGCTCGTCGCTTTGGCACCTCGCCCAGCATCCATCCGACTTGGCGCGCATGGTCAACGAGCCCGAACTATTGCCAACCGCAATCGAAGAATTGCTTCGCGCCTATGCTCCGGTCACAATGGCGCGCATTGTCAGCCAAGATTCGCGGATTGGTGAATGCCCGGTAAAGCGTGGCGATTCGGTGCTGCTGCCGTTTCCTGCAGCCAACCGAGACCCCGAAGTGTTTCCTGATGCGGACAAGGTGATTATCGATCGCGAGCAAAATCGCCATGTCGCCTTCGGGTTAGGCATTCACCGCTGCTTGGGCTCGAACTTGGCCCGCCTCGAGTTGCGCATCGCAGTTGAGGTATTTATCAGCAGGTTTCCGCAATTTGAACTCTCCGACCCGAGCGCAGTCACTTGGAGCCTCGGTCAGGTGCGCGGGCCACGCAAATTGCCAGTGCGCATTGTTCAGCGCGCTTAAATTGTGACGCAGGGTTCGATTCGCCCGACTTTCGATGTTTCTGGTCTCAATCCAGATCAACAAGACGCGGTACTGCATCCAAGTGGTCCGCTGCTCGTAATCGCTGGCGCTGGTTCAGGTAAAACTCGGGTACTAACGCAGCGCATCGCCTATTTGATTTCGCAGGGCACACACCCGATGCACATTTTAGCGATCACCTTCACTAACAAGGCCGCCAAGGAAATGCGCGATCGGGTGGCTGCGCTGGTCGGTCCGGTCGCCAACCAAATGTGGGTCAGCACCTTTCACTCGGCGTGCGTGCGTATATTGCGGGCACGCGCTGATCTTCTCAGCTACCCGAAGGCGTTTTCGATTTACGATCAATCAGATTCACAGCGACTGATCGGATACGTCATTCGCGACATGGGTCTTGACCCGAAGCGCTTCACAGCTAGGGCGGTGCAGGCGCGCATCAGTTTGTGGAAGAACGAACTCGTCACACCGCACGACGCTAACAACGACCCAGACAGCACCTTCGACGAGAAATACGCGCTCGTCTATCGCGAGTATCAAAAACGGCTCGAGCGGGCGGGGGCGATGGATTTCGACGACCTGTTAACGAATACTGTGCGGCTGTTTCGTCAGCACCCCGAAGCGCTCGAGTCATATCAGAAGCGCTTCGCGCACATTCTGATCGACGAATACCAAGACACGAATATGGCCCAAAACCAAATTGTTCTGATGCTTGGAGCAAAGCATCACAATGTTTGCGTTGTGGGCGACACTGATCAATCGGTCTATCGTTTCCGTGGCGCCGACTTTCGCAACATCATGGAGTTCGAGAACGCGTTTCCCGAAGTGACCACAGTCGTGCTGGCGCAGAACTACCGCAGCACACAGGTCATCCTCGATGCCGCAAACGCGGTAATTACTAACAACATCGATCGCAAGCCCAAAGAACTGTGGACGGACAAAGGCACGGGCCCCAAGATTGTTCGCTATTTCGCAAACGACGAGCACGACGAGTCGAAGTGGGTTGTCTCGCAACTCAAGCAGCGACACGATGACGACCACCGCCTCTGGAGCGAACTCGCCGTGTTCTACCGAACAAACGCTCAAAGTCGAGTAATCGAAGAGTCTTTGGTTTACGCCGGCCTGCCTTACAAGATTATCGGGGGCACGCGCTTTTACGATCGCCGCGAGGTTAAGGACGCGATGGCGTATTTGCGTTGCGCCGCCAATCCCAACGATGAGATCAGTCTCAAACGCATTATCAACGTGCCCAAGCGCGGCATTGGAGACACGAGTATAAGCAAACTCGACGCCTACGCCGCCGAGATGGGCATCAGTTTTTCAATCGCGATGCGCCGTGCCGCAGAAGCCGGCGTCGGCGCTGTAGCTGGGCGTGGTCTTGCCAGTTTTGTAACGCTTATTGACGAGCTTTCAGTAATGCTCGGCCAAGGCCCCGGACCTGTGCTGCGCCATGCGCTCGAATCTAGCGGTTACCTAAAAGAGTTGGACGCCGAAGGGTCCATCGAGTCCGACGGCCGGCGCGAAAACGTTGGCGAACTCATTGGTGTTGCCAGCGAGTTCACTCAGGTCGACGAGTTTCTGGAGCAGATCGCGCTCGTTGCTGATACCGACCAAATCGATTCAGAGAATCACATCACCTTGATGACAATGCACGCGGCAAAGGGTCTCGAGTTTCCGGTCGTTTTTATCGTTGGCATGGAAGAGGGGATCTTCCCGCACAACCGTGCCCTTAACGACATGGTCGAACTCGAAGAAGAGCGCCGCCTCGCCTATGTCGGCATTACTCGCGCGCAAGAGCAACTGATGGTCAGTCACGCTTGGAGCCGCAATTTATATGGTGGTACGCAATACAACCCGCCTTCTCGTTTTCTCGACGAAATCCCCGAAGATCTCATTGAACGTGAGGGCAGCTCAGACTCGGGTGCCGACTCAAGGCGATCAAGTTTTCGACCTCGTGCTGATCGTGCTTTGCAATCAACTTCAAGTTTTCTTCGCCCTCAAGACGTCGTCGTTACTTCGGCTCAGCAGCAACCAACTGAGCACGGCCTGCGAATCGGCGACGACGTGGTGCATCCGACTTTCGGCGAGGGCATAATTATTGATATTCGCGGTCAGGGCGAGAAGGCCGAAGCGTCGGTCCGTTTTAGCGGCGTCGGCACCAAGCATTTGTCGCTTTCGTGGGCGCCATTAAAAAAGATTCTACGCTAAAAATTTCCGGTCTCTGCGAAGATCGAATTCACGGCACCGCCGCTCGCATATCTATCAATAGTGTGGTTTTGTTTTCGACTATTGGTCGAACATCGTCCGGCAACTTGAGTTGATCGACTGTGATCGAGCGCCCTTCGCAATCGGAAAACATGCGACTCTTCTCAACCTGAGTGACTAAACACTGGGCGTTTCTATCTGCGGGGAATGCATAGTAGACCTGCCAGCCGAGAGCGTCATCGTTACCCGTGTGATCAATCACGATTGACCTAGTGCCACTCGAATCCCGTAGGTCTGGGTACAGCACCGGCCCATTCGCGGCGACAGATTTTGCGATGTCACTGACACGTCCGACAACGAATGTGCGGCGACCTAAGTTCTGCACCGTCGCAGTGTGATCGGTCACTGACGAGGCAACCAACCAGGTGATGCCAAATAGAGCGGCGAAGAAGGCGACCCCGCCGAATATCGGCAGCACTGCGCGCGCCAAGGGGGAGCGAAGCCGTTCTGCCACCTCTCAAGTGTGGCTTAAATTGCGTTCGAGAACGCATTCGCGCGGGCACAATGTTGCCGGTTGGAAACGTGATCACCGAAGGGCGTAGGGTTATATATTCGTGAATCGCACTTACCGAGTTGTCGTCGCCAAACCCGGCCTTGACGGTCATGATCGGGGTGCCAAAACCATTACGCGCGCCCTGCGTGATCACGGTTTTGAGGTCATCTACACGGGCTTGCACCAGACCCCCGAGCAGATCGCCGAGACTGCCTTGCAAGAAGACGTCGATGCGGTCGGCCTATCTTTGCTTTCCGGCGCGCATCTGACCCTTTTTCCTCGTGTGATGGACGAACTGCGCTTGCGCGATATGGGCGATGTGCTCATTTTCGGCGGCGGGGTGATCCCTGATGCTGATGTGCGAGCATTGCTCAAGCAGGGCGTTGCCCAAATCTTCGGTCCCGGCTCGTCATTGCAAGACATCGCCAAGTGGCTTGAAGTAGCGCTTGATTCTAAATAGCGCCAATCTCAAAATCGACTAAATAAATACGATTGCAAAGGAAAGTTAATGGATCTCTTTGAATATCAAGGCAAGCAATACTTCGCTCGTTTCAAAATTCCCGTATCGGCAGGCGGCGTTGCGCTGACAGTTGAAGACGCCCTGCGCGCGGCCGAGAGTGCCAAGTACCCGGTGGTCGTCAAGGCGCAGGTGCAAGTTGGCGGCCGCGGCAAGGCTGGGGGTATCAAGTTGGCGAACAATGCCGACGAGGTTCGCCTGCACGCCGGCAACATACTGGGGATGGACATCAAGGGCCACGTTGTTAAACGCGTGTGGATTGAGCACGCCTCCGACATCGCCGAAGAGTATTACGCCTCGTTCACGCTAGATCGAGCCGCCAAGCAACACTTGTTGATGCTTTCGGCGCAGGGTGGAGTCGAGATTGAAGAAGTAGCCGCCAAAGACCCGAGCGCGATCGTGCGCCTTCACATCAATCCGATCGTCGGGTTGAGCACCGAAGCGGCTCGCCGAGCGGCGATTGACGCCAAAATCCCAGCCAAGGCTCTCGCCGGAGTCGCCGAAATTTTGGTCAAGTTGTACGAGTGCTTCACGAAGGGTGATTGCGATCTGGCAGAGATTAATCCGCTGATCTTGACGCCAACCGGCGAGGTGCACGCGCTTGATGCCAAGGTCAGCCTTGACGGCAGTGCGGCATTCAGGCATCCAGAATGGGCGGAATACAGCGCTACGGAAGAGCTCGATGTCCGAGAAAAACTGGCGCGTGAAAAGAATCTGCAATACATCGGCCTGGACGGCACAGTCGGTATCATCGCCAACGGCGCCGGTTTAGCGATGAGCACTCTCGATGTCGTCAATCAGGTCGGTGGCAGCGCCGCCAACTTCCTCGATATCGGCGGTGGCGCGAATGCCGAGTTGATGACGAGCGCGCTCGAAGTTATCAACTCCGACACCAAGGTGCGCAGCATCTTGATCAATATATTTGGCGGCATCACCCGCGGCGAAGAAGTTGCCAAGGGCATTGTTGAGGCTATGCGTCGTGTGCGGTTGCGTGCCCCAATCGTAATTCGTCTAGATGGCACCAACGCGCAGGAGGGTCACCGTATCCTTCACGACGCCGGCATCCCTGAATCGCAATTAACCACCCGCGCAACGATGCTCGAGGCTGCTCGCGCCGCCGTCGATCTCGCCAAGTAACGATCCAGAAGAGAGACACGCAATCATGGCAATTTTTGTTGATCAAAACACGAAGGTAATAGTGCAAGGTCTCACGGGTGGGCAGGGTCGCTTTCACGCTTTACGAAATCGTGAATACGGCACGCAAGTTGTCGCCGGTGTCACGCCAGGCAAGGCCGGCCAAGACGTCGAGGGCATTCCGGTTTTCGATACCGTCGCCGACGCCATCGCCGCCACCGGCGCGACAGCATCGTTCATCGCCGTTCCTCCCAAGGCCGCGCCAAGCGCGATACTCGAGGCGGCGCAGGCTGGCATTGGCTTTGTAGTTTGTATCACTGAGGGCATTCCGGCTCAAGACGAAGCCCGAATTTTTTCTACGCTACAGCGCGACTTTCCGGCAACGCGTCTTCTGGGTCCAAATTGCCCAGGCATTATTAGCCCGGGCAAATGCAACATTGGCATCACCGCCGGCGAAATCGCCAAGCTGCCATCGGCCAAGGGACCCAATGTTGGCATTGTCTCGCGATCGGGCACACTCACATATCAGGCGCTTTACGAACTCAAGCAGCAGGGGATTGGCGTGAGCACATGCGTGGGCATCGGCGGCGACCCGGTGCCGGGAACATCATTCGTCGATTGTTTGGCGCAGTTTCAATCCGACCCAGAAACTCACGCAATCATGATGATCGGTGAGATCGGCGGCTCTGCGGAAGAAGAGGCCGCCGAGTTCATAACTTCGCATGTCACTAAGCCGATGAGCGCATACATCGCTGGCGTCACTGCGCCAGCCGGCAAAAAAATGGGCCACGCCGGAGCAATCGTCTCGGGCGGCAAGGGCACAGCGCAGGGCAAGATGGACGCGCTGCGCGCAGCGGGTGTACAGATCGGCCTCAATCCGACAGAGGCTGGGGTGTTGATGGCGGAGATAGTGAAGTCGTTACAATAGTGCTTGAGACTATTTTTGCAAGCGGTTTTTAAATGAAGCAAACCCCCTCACTTCCCTATTTATCGAGCCTTGATGGGCTTCGTGCGGTAGCGGTTATTGCCGTAATTATCTACCACGCGAATAAGAGCTGGCTGGGTGGAGGTTTTCTTGGCGTTGAGGTGTTCTTCGTTATCAGCGGCTACCTGATCACGACGCTGCTGGTCAACGAGTCAGCGAATACCGGTCGCATCAGCCTGCGGGCGTTCTGGCTACGCCGCGCGAAGCGGCTTTTGCCGGCGCTTTGGGCCCTGCTGTTGGGAGTAACGATTTACTGTGCATTATTTGAGCAAGATGCCCTTGGTGCATTGCGTGGCGATGTAATTGGCTCGCTCGTTTACGGTTTCAACTGGTTTCAAATCTGGATGGGGACTTCGTATTTCAGTGCGCTCGGTTTTGTGCCGTTGCGTCACCTGTGGTCGCTCGCGGTAGAGGAGCAATTCTATTTAATCTGGCCGCTCGTAATGATGTTGATTCTTCGTGGTGGCCGTCGCAACCTACGTATTGTCGGCCTCATGTTCGTCGTCGCGTCGCTTGCGATCAGCGTTTATGTGGCGTCGGTTTACAAGTCGGGCATAGTTGGCAATGTCGAGCAGACGCCGTTGCAGTATCTTTCGCTGGCTGGTCACACCGTACTGCGCATCGACTACTTGTTCTTGGGCACATTGAGTCGTGCTGGCGGCTTGTTCATCGGCGCGGCGCTGGCAATGTTCTGGCGCCCCTGGGCGTCAAATGTCTCTAACAAGAGGCGCGTTTCGATAACTCTCGACATTCTTGGACTTGGCGGGCTTGCCGGCTTGGCATTGATGATGTATATGTTTCGCAATGTCATTGAGGGTGCGGTCGAGGGCGGCATCCGCGGCTATGACTTGCTGTTCCAGGGCGGCTTCTTCCTTGTCGGTCTCGCCAGTGTTGCGGTAATCGCATCAGCCGTTTATCCGGGCGTGGGATTGACACACAAAATTCTTGAAAACAAAGTGCTCGGCTGGGTTGGTCAACGTTCGTATGGCCTATACCTCTACCACTGGCCAATCTTTCAGTTCTACCGCCATTTTGCTGGTGACGCGCTGACCGTTATTCAGTTCACAGCCCTAATGCTCATGGCGTTGGCGGTTACAGAGTTCTCTTATCGTTTCATAGAGATGCCCGTACGCTCGGGGGCGTTTGCGACTTGGTGGCACGATTTGCGTCACCCGCGCTTCGACGCTGACCGTGAAAGGCGCCGACGAACAATTGCCCTCGGCGCAGTTTTTGCGGTACTACCGATATTTGCGATCGTAAGCATAGCAACTGCCGACGTCAAGCTTGACGAGATCGCCCAAAGCTTAAAGGACAACGAGTCGAGCGTCGTAAATGTGCTTACCTCGACAACAGTTACGGCCACGTCGCTGAGCCCAGTCGTAACCATTGCTCCGGCGGTAACGAGCACCGTGCTCGACGGCCAGATAATTGACATTCTTGCCATCGGAGATTCCGTGATGTTAGGAGCCGCCGACATTCTCTCAAAGCGGGGAATCACCGTTGACGCGCTCAAAAGCCGGCCGTTCGGTCAGGCGTTGGAAATCGCCAATTACATGAAGTCGGTCAACCGACTTGGCGAAGCGGTAATTATCCACCTCGGCACAAATAATTATGTAGACCAAAAAACTCTAGACGCAATTATGGTTCCACTTGCTGATGTGCCTGTCGTGTTGTTCGTCACGGCGCACGTTCCGACGCGCGACTGGCAGGATCCGAATAATTTGTTGATACGCGCGCTGCCCGATATTTATGGAAACGTTAAAATTTTGGACTGGGATGTTGTGGCCAAAGCGCATCCCGAGTATCTATACAGTGATCAGGTTCACCTCAATTTGGTTGGTCAACCGATCTACGCCGATCTCATCATGCAAGGTATCGGAAGGTAGGGTTTTTCCATGACTACACCAGTTCGCATCGCAATTACCGGTGCAGCCGGGCAAATCGGCTACAGCCTTTTGTTTCGTATCGCCTCCGGCGCGATGCTCGGTCCCGACACGCCAGTTATTTTGCAATTGCTTGAAATCACTCCGGCACTTGGTGTCCTGAGCGGAGTAAAGATGGAGCTTGACGATTGCTCGTTCGCGCCGCTTGTAGATGTGGTGATGACGGACAATCCGGACGTTGCCTTCGCCGATGCTGACATCGCGATGCTCGTGGGTGCAATGCCGCGCAAAGACGGAATGGAGCGTGCCGATTTGTTGTCCGCCAATGGCGGAATCTTCAAGCCACAGGGAGAGGCCATTTCCGCCAATGCCAAAAAGGATGTCAAAGTCCTCGTGGTTGGCAACCCGGCCAACACCAACGCCCTGATCGCCATGAGCAACGCCAAAAACACAGACCCCAATCAGTTCACCGCGATGACACGCCTGGATCACAACCGAGCGGTATCGCAACTCGCGCAACGTCTCAACAAACCCGTTACCGATGTTAGGAAGATGACGATTTGGGGCAATCACTCGACCACCCAGTACCCGGATCTGTTTCATTGCGAAGTGGGCGGTCAGAATGCCGCGGCCTTGGTAAACGATCAAGAGTGGATAAACGATTCGTTCATCCCAACCGTCGCCAAGCGCGGCGCAGCTGTGATCAAGGCGCGTGGCTCGTCTTCCGCGGCTTCTGCGGCAAACGCGGCGATGGAACACGTGCGATCGTGGGTGCTCGGCACGCCGCAGGGCGACTGGGTGTCGATGGCGGTTCCCTCCGACGGCAGCTACGGCGTGCCAGAAGGTCTAATCTCATCGTTCCCGTGCACATGCACCAACGGCAAGTACAGCATCGTGCAGGGTCTCGAGATTGATGCCTACAGTCGCGGCAAAATCGATGCCTCGGTTGCAGAGTTAATTGAAGAGCGCGACGCTGTGCGTTCGCTGGGCCTGATCTAAAGGAACCTAGCCGCCAGTTCGCAGTCCAATCTCGCCGCGATACAACATTGAGGCAATGTCGCAGCGGTTCGGCTGTTCATCGATGAGTTTGTTCTTTTCTGCCTTCGGCGAGAGCTGCGTACCCTTACGCCAAGCATCCAGGTACCTCCATGGCCAAATCTCGCCCTGCAGCAAGAGTGCCTCGGCGCGTGGGCAGATGCGAGAAATTGCAAAATGGGTGTGGCAACGGGTAATTCGGGCATTGCCGGAGGAGCCCATTACGCCGATCCAGTCACCTGGTTGCACGCGTTGACCGGTGCGAACCTTTACGCGCCCAAGGTGCGAGAAGAAATAACGCACCGAGTCGTCGCCGATAAGCGTAATGGTGAGTCCGCCGCGCGTACCAGGCTCGTCGACTTCCTCAATCCACTTGTCCTTAATTCGGACCTGAAAAATCTCGCCCGCAGTAGGCGCGAGCACGTGGGCGTAGCATCCCTCAACGTCGGTGGCGGGGTAGTGGAGGTGATCGCGGATGTAGACAACGGGCTTGCTCGAAAACGGAAACACGTATTTCGCCGATGCGCTCGATTGTGCAACCGAAGATCCTTCGGTGTCTTGTCCGGCACCGTCTTGCGCGCTCGCTCGAGCGGCGAGTCCTGAGGCAAGCGTGATTAGTACGGCGCAGATCAAAATCGAATAAAGTCCCCGACGCACGCACGCCACGC
>JAYTUM010000243.1:0-16789 GCA_043744575.1 Acidimicrobiales bacterium
GGCACACTGAAAACGCGATCGACCTCGCTATTTTGCGCCGCGATAGAAGGCGGCGACTTGAGTATGGCGACGACGGGGATGATGTAGCTGTCGCTTACATACGTTGAGAACGCACCCAATTGCCCAATCACTTCGACATCATTCGGATGCAAGTCGATCTCTTCGTAGGCCTCACGAAGCGCGGCTCCGACAACATCTTCATTCGCGTCGACACGCCCGCCAGGAAACGAGACTTGCCCCTTGTGATTGGTCAGCTGCATTGAGCGGCGCGTGAGCACAATCTCGGTGCCGCTAACGCCTTCGAACAGCGCGACCAATACCGCCGAAAGCACCATTCCATCCGGTGCCGGCGGATTAATGACCGACTTACTAAAGCGAACTACTTTGTCAGCTACCTGCTGCAACGAAGCAAGCACCGACGCATCGATTCTGTGCCAGGGGTTATCTGGGCGCACCCGAAATGCCGTCGGACGCGGGATATCTTGATTGCCACCGGGGCGACGGACTATGGGGCTTGCTCCCACGACTGTTTCGTCCTTATCGCTTATGCGGAGGGCTTCCAGCCGGCGGCGATGAGTTGGTTGAGAACCTCGGCAAGGCCGGCGGTTTTCATGTTGGCGAGCGTCTTACCCGGCTGCTCTTCGCCGTTCTCCCATGTCTGCCAAGCGGCTTGAATCTTGTCGATATCCGGTGCTGGCTGCTCAAAACCCATCCTTGTAGCCTAACGACCAGGCGCGCCCTTCTTGGCGAAATTTGTGCCTAGAACAATTACCGCGAGCACGAGACCGGTGCCGAGCATCGTCAGGCGACCAGTTGAATCAAGTTCGATCACGAATGGTGACGCCAAAGATGCCGCGATGATCGCCCAATCGAAGTTGCGGTGAGCACGGCGACTAAAGAGTTTAAAGGCGCTCAACACTCCGTCGGAAATTGCGGCGTTGATTAATATCGCGGCACCGAAAACTATTTGCAGCGCTGGCTGCCCCGTGTGCGAAGAGACCATCAGCAGCACCAGAGCAATTGCGTACTCGACAAGTTGATGTAACCAAAATCCGCGACCCAATGATGACATGGCAATTCACCTTATTGGATAGACCAACTGATTGCCTTTAGCTTCACTTGTACCCAAGCGCTTCAAAATTTCGACGATCGGCCGCAATGTCTAGCGGCTCACTAGTTGCTTGGTTCTCTAAGTCGCCCCACTCCTTAGCCGGAACCTGCCACATCACTTCGAACTCAAGCCCATCTGGATCATGCGCGTACAGGCTCTTGCTCGTGCCATGATCTGTCTGCCCAACGAGGGCGCCGGCGTCCGTTAACTTCTCTCTCAACTGCTCTAAGTCGGCAAGTGTTGGCACCTCCCATGCAATGTGGTACATGCCAACTGTAGAGCGACCGGCTTGCGACGGACCCTTGTCGGCTCCAATCGTGAAAAAGGCAATATCGTGATGATTTTTCGATTCTGGAGCGCGCATAAAAATGCCCAACGCTTGTGGGCTATCTATTACCGTCTTGAAACCAAGCAAGTCGGAATAGAACTTTTGGGTGCGACGCGCGTCCCGAACGTACATCACAGCATGATTCAACCGATTGATAGCCATACCTGACCCTCCTTCGGGTTCATCCATCTAGTTTGGATTGACGGGCAGACTTTAGCCAGATTGCGGCGTTTAAGCCAATTCAAGTCGCTGCATTAAATACAAAGTCCCGAGCCAAACGGCCCGGGACTTTGTTACTACTAAGTTTTGGCGTAACTGGTGTTACATCATTCCCATTCCGCCGCCAGGCATACCGCCACCGCCGCCAGAAGCACCACTCTTCTCTGGCTTGTCGGCCACGAGACATTCGGTGGTGATTACCAAGGCAGCAATCGACGCCGCGTTTTGCAACGCTGCACGAGTCACCTTGGCCGGGTCAATAATGCCTGCCTTAACCATGTCGACATACTCGCCAGTCGCGGCGTTGAGGCCGATGTTGCCCTTCTCTGACTCGATGCGCTGAATCGCAACGGCGCCTTCGATGCCGGCGTTGTCAGCAATGTGACGCGCCGGTGATGTGAGTGAGTCATAGACGCTGCGGGCGCCGGTTGCTTCGTCGCCGGTCAGCGACTCGACAACCTTGAGCACCGACGCGCGGGCGCGAATCAGCGCCGTGCCGCCGCCTGCAACTACGCCCTCTTCAATTGCTGCGCGAGTTGCCGATACGGCGTCTTCGATGCGGTGCTTCTTCTCTTTGAGTTCGACTTCGGTTGCAGCGCCGACCTTGATGACGGCAACGCCGCCGGCAAGCTTGGCCAGACGCTCTTGCAACTTCTCACGGTCCCAATCGGAATCGGTGTTGTCGATCTCGGCCTTGATCTGGTTGATGCGACCCGACACTTCTTCTTTCTTGCCGGCACCATCAACAATTGTGGTGTTGTCCTTGTTGATGATTACGCGCTTGGCGCGGCCCATCAGGTCGAGCGAGATGTTCTCGAGCTTTAGTCCGACTTCTTCGCTGATGACCTGACCGCCGGTGAGGACTGCCATGTCTTGCAACATCGCCTTGCGACGATCGCCAAAGCCTGGAGCCTTGACGGCGGCGCTGTTGAACGTGCCACGAATCTTGTTGACTACCAGAGTTGCCAGGGCTTCGCCTTCGACATCCTCGGAAATGATCAACATTGGGCGGCCCGTCTTCATCACGGCTTCGAGCAATGGCAGCATCGACTGCACCGTCGAAATCTTGCCGGCATTGAACAAGATGTACGGATCTTCAAGAACTGCTTCTTGACGGTCAGCGTCGGTCACGAAGTATGGCGAAAGGTAGCCCTTGTCAAACTGCATACCCTCGGTGAACTCGAGCTCGGTGCCAAACGTATTCGATTCTTCGACGGTTACTACACCGTCTTTACCAACCTTGTCGATGGCGTCGGCGATTACTTTGCCGATTGAAGCATCGGCGGCCGATATGGTCGCGACGTTGGCGATATCGCTCTTGTCGTCGACATCCTTTGCTTGACTCTTGATCGACTCGACGGCAGCTGCAACTGCCTTTTCCATGCCACGCTTGAGGCCCATCGGGTTGGCGCCGGCAGCAACGTTGCGCATGCCGTGTTGAACCATGGCCTGGGCGAGCACTGTTGCTGTCGTCGTGCCGTCGCCGGCAACGTCGTTTGTCTTGGTGGCGACTTCTTTTACGAGTTGCGCGCCCATGTTCTCGAACGGATCTTCGAGTTCTACTTCTTTGGCGATCGAGACACCGTCGTTGGTGATCGTTGGAGCACCGAACTTCTTGTCTAACACGACGTTGCGACCTTTTGGCCCGAGTGTTACCTTGACCGCATCAGCAAGCTTGTTGACACCGGCTTCGAGTGCGCGGCGCGCCTCTTCGTTAAATTTTAATTGCTTTGCCATGTTGTAATGGTTCCTTTTTTGTGGCTTCGGATCTAGAAATTAATTATTTGGAGACGATTGCGAGTACGTCACGGCTGGTGAGGATGAGCAGGTCATCGCCCTCGTGGGCAACTTCGGTGCCGCCGTACTTCGAGTACAACACGGTGTCGCCGACCTTGATGTCGAGTGGCGAATGCTTGCCGGTGTCATCGCTCCAGCGGCCCGGGCCGACGGCGAGTACTGTGCCCTGCTGTGGCTTCTCTTGGGCGGTGTCTGGGATGACGAGGCCAGAGGCGGTGCGCTCTTCGGCGTCGTTTGGCTTGACAACAATGCGGTCGTCTAGGGGCTTCAGTTTCATGTGGTGAGTCCTCCGTGAGGCGTGAACCTTGTGGTTCACGGGTTTGTGCTGGCTATTTTGATGGGATATTCGTGTTAGCACTCTCTCAGTGCGAGTGCTAATGATACGGGTCTAGAAGCCGATTTTCCAACCAGCACCCAGCTCGGCCCCAAGCGCACACAGCAGGCCTATAGGCAGCCCGACGACCGTACTCAGGCTGCCTGTAACCCCCTCCACCAGGGCCCCGCCGTGGCCCTGTACGGCGTAGGCGCCAGCCTTGCCCAGCGACTCTTCAGTGGATAAATACCACGCCAAAAGTTCGTCGGTGAGCGGCTTCATTGTTACCTGTGTGGCATCAAACCCAGTCCTTTGGCGATCGCCGCGAATTAGTGCGAGCGCCGTAACGACTCGATGCGTGCGGCCAGACAGTTGCCGCAACATCGCGGCGGCTTCAACCATGTCTGCTGGTTGACCAAAAATTTTGCCGTCAACATCAACGGTGGTGTCGGCGCCGATCACAATTACATCTTCGTCATATCTTTGCGCCACTGCAGTTGCCTTGCCGAGTGCCAACCTTTGCACGTAAGCATCGACTGTCTCCGCAGCCAGCGGAGTCTCATCAATGTCTGGCGGGTCAACGACAAAAGTTTGATTGGTTCTGTTGAGCAATTCAGTCAGTAACGCGATCCGCCGCGGCGAGCGAGACGCGAGTACGACACTGGGCAACAAGCTGGGTAGCTCGCCGGCCATCAGCCGCCGCTAAGCATGAGCACGTCGGCATCGTCAGGTAGCGACATGTCGTCGAGATCGTTCAGGTAGCCCTCTGGCAAGACAACCCTGATCGGCCCGTTGGTGTGGCCGCGGGCGATTCGTTCGCCTCCGGCGACAATCATCAGTGTCGGGTCTAAGGACGCCGCGAGTTCACGAAGTTGATCTAGCGAGGCGACGGTGCTGAACTTGCGCCGCGCTTCGCCGCCGACTGGGTAACCCGTTAGATACCAACCAGTGTGTTTGCGAAAGTCGCGAATGCCGCGATCACCGGCGAAGTGCGCGCACAATGCGGCCGCGTGGTCGAGCATCACGCTCAGAACTTCGCCGAGAGCCGGCGTTGGAGAAACTGCCCTTCCGCTAAAGGCATCGACTAGATCGCGAAACAGCCAAGGCTTGCCGAGGCAACCACGGCCGATTACGACACCGTCACAATTTGTTTGCTCGATCATGCGCACGGCGTCTGCGGCCTCCCAGATGTCACCGTTTCCGAGCACGGGGATACTGCGTACCGCTTGCTTAAGTTCGGCGATTGCCTCCCAATGCGCGTTCGGCGCGTAATGCTGCTGCGCGGTGCGAGCGTGCAACGCCACCGCCACCGCGCCAGAATCTTCGCAGATCAAACCAGTTTCGACAAATGTAATTAAGTCGTCAGAAACGCCCATCCGAAACTTGCACGTAATCGGGATGCCGTAAGCCTTGCCGGCCTCGACCGCTTGGGTGACGATCGCACGCAAAAGTTTGCGCTTCAGTGGCACAGCCGCACCACCACCACGACGCGTGACCTTGGCCGCCGGGCAACCGAAGTTGAGGTCGATGTGATCGACAGAATTGGCAGACCCAAGTTTGTGCACGGCGCGCGCCATCATCTCGGGATCGCTGCCGTACAACTGCAGGCTGCGAAATGTTTCATCGGGGCCGAACTTGAGCATCGTGTCGGTCTTGTGGCTGCCTTGAACTAGGCCAGTGGCCATGACCATTTCGTTGACATATATGAGGTCTGGCCCGAATTTGCGACACAGCGACCGAAACGGCGCATTCGTCACCCCCGCCATCGGCGCAAGCACGACGGGCGGCCATACGCAATGTTCGCCCAACTTGAGCGGCGCCAGTTTTGCGAACGGTTTGATATCGGTGCTCATGAATTCACGAGCCTGAGATTTGGGTGCGCGCCAGAATCTAGCGAACTCGGACCGTCTTGGCGCAGACGGTACCACGCTGTCGAGGCAATCATCGCCGCGTTGTCAGTGCACATTGCCATGCTTGGTAACACTAAGCGCAAAGAATCGCGCTCGCACACCAGGCGCATCTGCTCGCGCAATAGCGAGTTGGCCGCTACACCGCCGCCAAGCGCAACCGTGCGGGCACCAATATGTCGCGCGGCGCACGCTGCCTTGGCGACCAACACATCGACAACTGCCATTTGAAACGACGCGGCAATATCGGAAGTGGACGCGGCGGGGTTCTTGCGCACATAGTTGATCACTGCAGTCTTCAAACCGCTAAATGAGACATTAAGACCATCGTGCAACATCGCCCGCGGAAACTCGATCGCCGCAGAGTTGCCGCTGCGCGCCTCGCGGTCGATTGCGGGGCCGCCCGGGTATCCCAGGTTGAGAAACCTCGCGACTTTATCGAACGCCTCCCCCGCCGCGTCATCAAGTGTCTGGCCGATGATGCTGTAGTCGCCGTGCGTGCGCATTTCGACGAACAGCGTGTTGCCGCCGGATACCAGCATCACCAGCATCGGAAACTCGACGTTGGGATCGTCGAGCAATGCGGCGTATAAATGTGCTTCGAGATGATTTACGCCAACAAATGGTTTTTCGAGCACCAGCGCCATCGACTTGGCCGTGGCCACACCGACTAGAAGTGCGCCGATCAGACCAGGGCCGACTGTGGCGGCGACTGCGTCGATGCGCCCAATCGGCACGCCCGATTGCTCGATTGCCTGCGCCACGACAGGAATTATCGCTTCGACGTGAGCACGGCTGGCAATCTCTGGCACAACACCGCCGAAGCGGGCGTGAATCTCGAGTTGAGTGGCGACGACCGATGACAGCACATCGTTGCCACCCATCACTACGGCAGCGGCCGTCTCGTCGCAACTTGTCTCGATGCCAAGCACGATCGTTGAATCGCCGACAATCATGTACGCGCGCTTTCGATAGCTTGCAGTCGCCGTTCGAACTCTTCGCCTTGAATGTCCGAACACCACATCACGATTGCGTCATCGGTGTTCTCATAATACTTCTTGCGCACCCCCGCAGGCACGAATCCGAACCGTTGATACAAATTCTGTGCAACCGTGTTGGTGTGTCGCACCTCAAGCGTGAGCGCCTTAAATTTGTGCTCGCGCGCGAACCACGCCAATTCGAGCAACAACTCGGTGGCGACACCCCTGCCTTGCCAGTCGGGGCTCACGGCAATATTGGTAACGTGCGCCTCTTCCTCGGCGAATAGCAGACCCGCGTAGCCAACAAGTTCGTTACCGACATGGGCGACCAGATACTGGCGGTTGTCGCGTTTCATCAGCGCAATCTCTTCTTCGAAGATTCGCGCTGTCCACGGCCGCGGATAGATGCTCTGTTCAATCGGCATGATCTGGCGAATGTGTCGCGTCTGCATCTGCGAAACCGCGAGAAATGGCGAACCCGAGTCGAGAGTGACTCGTCCCGCACCTTCGTTGCGGCCCAATAGTCGATCGAGAATGCTCATACTACGCCCCGAGTTTGCCAGTTGATCTCGGCGTCAGGCTGGCGCAGATACAGTGGCGCGACCTCGTGAGCGGGTTGCCACTGTTCGTTTACGGCACGCTGGTGCGCCAGCGCCATCATCGCCGCCGCCGTGGGTCGCGAGAGCCGCTCGTCGGCGAACCCACATTCTAGCAGCGCGTTAGTCAGCCCTTCTTCGATCGTTGACCTGTACCTGACAGCGCCGTCGCCGACGAAGTGCGCTCGTTGGCCCCGATCTACAACATCGACAATGAGTTCAGCCAGCGGCCCCACGCGCGGCGCGCGCACCTGCGTCGTCGCACCCTGCTGCTGGCGAAACATCGACCAATACATCTCGCCGCGGCGCGCGTCGATCACCGAAACAACGACATCGTCAATCGGCCCTACAGAGTTCGCCAGTATTTCCAGACTGGAGACACCGATGAGGGGCACGTCAAGAGTCTGCGAGATGGCTTTGGCCGAGGCGATGCCAACGCGCATGCCCGTAAACAAACCCGGGCCAATGTCCACTGCGATCACATCGATCTCGCGAAATGAAATGCCCGCCTGCCGACGAACAAACTCGATCATCGGCGTCAGCGCTTCGGCGTGCTGCCGATCACTAATCGCTTCGCTGTGCGCCAGAAGGCGCTTGCCGTCGCCGAAGGCGACGCTCACCGAGTCGGTGGCCGTATCGATTGCGAGGATGATCACTGTTGCCGCCATCCACTTAGCGAGGTACATAGTTTCTCCCAGCGGCTCACCCACTGCTGCCCGCGACCCTGTATCTCAAATGCTCTCTCGTCGGTAGCAGATACATCCGGGGCGTGCAACAAGCGAACGATCAAGCCGTCGCCGAGCGCGTCGCCGACGATGTCACCCCATTCGACTATCACAACTCCTCCAGACTCTTGAAGTTCGCCTAGGCCGAGGTCTGCCAATTCGCCCGTGCGCTCTAGTCGATACAGGTCGGCGTGGTGCACACTTGGCCGACTACCGGAATAGTTGTGCAACAAATTGAATGTCGGAGATGTGATTGGATCGGTAACGCCAAGAGCGGTGCCGAATGCCTGAGCAAAAAGTGTCTTCCCCGCCCCCATCTCGCCGGCAAGAACGATCATGTCGCCCGCGCGAACTAAACCAGCGATCGCGCAGGCAACCCCCTGCGTGTCGGATTGACTTAGTGCGCGAAGCCTCAGCATCGCTTCGACCTAACGAACAGAACGCACATAGTTGCGCGGAACCCGCGGCGAAATCGCGCACACCACTTCGTAACCGATCGTGTCGAGGTAGCGAGCCCACTCATTTGCGGTGATTTGCGCGAGGCCCTGAACCCCAAGAAGTACAGCTTCTTGGCCGATCTCGATTTGATCGCTGCCGCAGTCGATCATTATTTGATCCATCGTCACCACGCCAGCGAAAGCGCGGCGTGTACCGTTGATCAAAACGTTGCCATGTTGCCAAAGTTTACGACGCACGCCGTCGGCGTAACCAATCGGCAACGTGGCGATGCACGTGCGCCCTGTCACTTCTCGTTTCAGCCCATACGACACGCCCTCGCCGGCCTCGAGCCACTGCACGTGCGAAACTCTGGCACGCAACGAGAGCACGGGCATTAGTTGCAACTTGCTCGGCGAGCCGAATGTGTCGCTGACCGGGTCTGCGGGAATGCCGTAAATCGCGATACCGGCGCGCACCATGGTGGTTTCCTCGCCAATTTGGCGCACGGCTGCGGCAGAGTTAGCAACGTGAACGTGTGGCGGATTAAGGCCCGCCGCGCGCAGGTCTCTTACCACCTGTAGGAATCTTTGGTGCTGAACATCCGTAGCTGGGTGGCGCGCCAGATCGGCAGTGGCGAAATGCGTGTACAGGCCGTCTAGTTGCAGCGAAGGCTCGCCGACAATCTGCAGCGCTCGCCGCAGCGCTTCGGTATGCGGAGCGCCGACGCGGTGCATTCCAGTGTCAATTTTTAGGTGCACTTTGGCAACGCAGCCTACCGACTTAGCGGCGAGCGCATAATTCGAAATTCCCGATGGGTTGTACACCGTGGCGATCAGTTCGTTGCTGAGCATTAATCGGTATTGCGACTCTGGTTGCTCGCTCATCACCAGGATTGGCGCGTCGACACCAGCGCTTCGCAACTGCGCGCCTTCATCCGCAAGCGCGACGCACAACCCAGACGCGCCCGCATCTAGTGCGGTCGTCGCCACTGGAACAGCACCGTGCCCATAGGCGTCGGCCTTAACCACGGCCCATAACTCGCGCGGGGCGACGTGAGCGCGCAAGGTCTCAACGTTGTGTCGCAGTGCCGAGAGATCGATATCAGCCCACGCCCATCGCAGCGGTGCGGTCACGGCAAGAAGTCCTTCCCTACGCCGCTACGACGACGGCGACGGCGACTTGTTCGGTGTGCGAAATCGAAACGTGCCAGACCACGATGCCTTTGGCATTTGCGAGTTCTTTGGCGCGGCCCGAAACGAGCAATCGTGGCTCGCCTGAATCTTGCCGCTCAATCGAAACATCGTGTAGGTCGAATGCGCCTAGTCCGACGCCGAGGACCTTCATTGTCGCCTCGCGCACGGCAAAGCGCGCCGCGAGGCTCGCCGCAGGGTCGGCCTTGGCCCCGACTCCTCTAAGCTCGTGCTCGGTAAACACTCTGGCGCGCAGACCAGGCGTGCGTTGCAGGGCGCGGCGAAATCGTTCGATATCAACTGTGTCGATGCCGATGCCCAACATGTTCAGAATTAAACGCGCCAGTGATTGGCCATCTCGCTGATTGGCAAGATGAGCAGGTCGGCAACCGCGATATCTGCAAGTCTGTCTTCGCGGAAAGTTCCTTCTGTTTCAGTCACCCAGTCGACGAGTCGGCGATAGCGATCGTCGTACCCTTGCAGCACATTGCGCATAGTTGCCGCCGCCAGACGATCGTGAAACAAAACGTGCAGCAACGTGATACCAGTAGTTACGGAGCCCTTGGTTTCTGGGATAAAGATCACCGTGCGCGCATCGCGGCGGCCGCGGGCAACTAAAACTTCTTGCTCGCTGGCGACGCGGTTTTTTGTGCCCGAAAGCGAGCTGTTGCGCTCGACGCGCGACTCGAGTTGACGCGAGATGCCACCCCGATCGACGATGCTCACGGTCGCGCTGTTGGCTGCGATGTCGCCCTCAATGCGGTACCGCGTGAAGCCGACAATCGATGCTACGGCCGCGTCTAGATCGGCGATCACCTTGAGCGTACGATACGACAAGCGATCCCGAGCGACGCCGGCGTTGAGCACGAACTGCACAAGGGCGCGATCGAGCAGGCCCTCGTCACTGCGCGAGATGCCAACCGTGACGGTCTTGGCCTGATGCTTGATGGCGTCTACCGGGCGAGTTAGTTCATCGATCGAACGCGTCAGGGCGGAGGTTAGGTCGTCTAGAAGCGCCTCCGGCGAACCGATCTTGCCCGAATCAAATTGATATGCCTGCAACGGGTCCGCAGCCATCACATCACGCAGCATCGTGACCACGCGTACCGCAGTCGAAGCCTCGAGGTTTCCATCGTAATTACCGGTCGTCAGCGCGTCGAAGAAACGCCCCGCTGGCTGAACAATTTCGAGGCGCACTTTTTGTAAGAGTTCGCTCCCCACTCCGCCCCGCTCGACGGCGTGTTCGATCACTTCCCGGGCCTCGCGCAGTGGCCGAGCCATGGCGTCGATTGCCAGAGCGGCCTCGTACCCGAACAAGTGCCCGACCATCACGCTGAGCACGAAGGCCAATCGCGGATCGACTTGGGGCACCAAGATTACGGCAGCGGCAGCATCGAAATGTTGGGCACCTTCGGTGGCGACCACGATTGGCAGCGATTTGTGGGCCTTGTAAATGGCGATCTCCTTGGCGACGTCATGTGCGTTACCCTCCGAGAGACCAGCGGCACAAACAAAAATTAATGGCTCGCACGACAGGTCGATGTGCTTCTTGTCTTCAGTGATATCGCAGGCGATCGACTTGTAACAAAGTTCCGAAAGCTTGATGCGAACCTCTTCGGCCGCGACCGAGTTAAACCCATTTCCGACAACTGTCCAATACCGTCGCGCGGGCGCGAACCTGCGCGCAGCCTCGGCGATTTGTGGCCGCAGCGCCAACACCTTGACTAACGCTTCTGGAATCGAGTGCAAGGCGGTCAACAATGCATGGCGGTCATCGTCGCTCCCAACATTCATCTCGGCAGAGAATGCGCATGCGAGCAATGCCCCTGCGGCAACTTGTGAATAAAACGCCTTAGTGCTGGCGACGCTCATCTCGACATCGCGGCCGTCCGATGTGTACAACACGCCATCGGCCTTGGCGGCCAACTCGCTACCGCGGCGATTGACAATGGCGATCACAGCCGCGCCGCGCGAGCGCGCCAGGTCGACCGTGCGGTTTGTGTCGGTGGTCGTGCCGCTTTGCGAAATCGCGACTATCAGGGTGTCAGACATGTCAAGTTCTAGCTGAAACCCCGACAATTCTGTGGCAGGTAGCGCATCCACCTGAATTACTCCACCGTTCATCGTGCGCATAATCTGCGCCAAACTTTGCCCGGCGACGGCGGCTGTGCCCTGGCCGATAACTCGAATGTGTTTGAACTCGCGTTGCTTGAGCTTGTTCACTACCAGCAGCGGGATAACAGATTCGTCGAGCTCGGCGCGCAATACCCCATTGCTCTCGGCGATCTTGCCGCGCAATGTCTTTCGAAAACTTGCAGGTGCCTCGCTGATTTCTTTGGACAAGAAGTGTTTGTAGGCGCCGCGATCGATGTCGCGAGTGGTCACCTCGGCGCGCACAACATCGGTAACAGATATCGCGATTTCGTTGCCGGCATATGTCATCAACCGAATGCCGCCAAGTTCGCCTGCCAGATCGCCGTCCAGGACGGCGATCTGTCCGCGGCTCGCCGGGTTACCGGCGTCAGCGAGGGCCTCCCCATCCATGCGGATGTAGTGCACTGTCTCTTCCACGACCCCGTAAGGCTCGCTAGCAACTATGAAGCGATCTTCGGCGATGCCGATGTTCAGGCCCTGGCCACTACCTCGTAGAGCGAGCAAGACGGTGTTGGGTTGCTCGGCAGAGGCTGCCGCAATCGCTACCGAACCCTCGAACGTCGAGACGGTGGCGAGAAATGAATCCGCAAGATTCTTGGTTGCCCCAAAATTGCGCGAGATCAATGCAGGGATCACCTTGGCATCCGTCGTTATCGGCTCGGCGATTTTGAGCCCGTTGCGAACCTTGATGTCGGCGTGATTGTCGACGTCGCCGTTGAGTGCCGCGACGACGTACGGCGCATTTTTGATCTCCTCAACTTCGTCGCTATTGACAGGGTGAGCGTTCGGTTCAGAGATTATTCCCACGCTCGCCCACCGCGTATGTCCCAAGATCGCCACGCGGGCACCAGTTTGGCTGAGCAAAACTCGCAGCAGTGCGTCGCCAGAAACAGCCGCTCGCATAACTCGCGTGTTGTCGCCGAGTTCACCAATCTCGGCGGCCGCCTTATATACGAACGACCATGCCGTCGCTTCGGTGCGACCGAGACGAACGGAGCCGGAAGTGAAAAGCTCATCGTCAATGCGGCCTGCGATCAACGGCGCAATTCTGGCGTCGGTCGCCGACATTCCGTGGCCCCAGACCATCACATGGATACCCGCCGAGTCACGGCCGCGAACCTCCATCCGATCGATTGCCGACAACGCCTGCTGAATTGCGAAGTAGGCGCTTCGGGCAGACGCGCTCGCACCCTTGCCGGCGAGGGTATCGACGAGGCGCGCCGTGCGCAGCCGATCGTTGCGCAATGACCATGAAGCGTCGCGCAACCCAATCAGTTCGTTGCTGCGGCGCTCGATTTCATTCGCCGACAGCCCGACCAAGGCCTCGAGGGCTTGCTCGGTTGCGCCTGCGAGTGTGTCTAGTTGATCGGCGTGCGAAATAATTCCAGCACTTAATTCGAGATTGTCGGCCAGTGTGATTTGGCCCGCATCGCCGCGAAGGGCCGCGTCGACGTCTGCAACAAGTTTGGCGGCAAGGGCGATGTCACCCGAAGTAGCGGCTTTCGTTGCGGCGTCAAGTTGACTCAAGAGATCGCTGGCGTGGGGCGCCAAGCGGCCACTTGGCCGAGCGACCACACAGATGATCCCGCACATGATCTCTAGGCTACCGAGCCCTATTACCCAAGCCGTTGCGCGACCACAGCGGCAATATTCTCGGCGATTTCTTGGGCTTGTTCGTACGACTGCGCTTCGACCATCACACGTACCAGATTTTCGGTGCCGCTCGAGCGCAACAGTACCCTGCCAGTGTCACCAAGTTTGAATTGCGCGGCGCCGACTTCGGCGGCGAATATTTCGCCAACATCTGCGCCGCGCTGCGCGACCTTCACGTTCAGCAATACTTGTGGAAAACTTGTCATCGCCGACTTTGCCAATTGTTGTAGCGGCGCACCCGCGCGGCGCACCATATCGACCAACAACACACCAGCCAACAAACCGTCACCGGTCGTGGCGAGTTTGCGGTAGATGATGTGGCCGCTCTGCTCGCCACCCAACGCATATCCGTGAGCGTCTAACTCGGCCAAGACCGCACGATCGCCAACAGATGTGGTCACGACATTTATACCCCTAGCTTTCATGGCGCGATGAAAACCAATGTTTGTCATCACAGTGACCACGACGGTGTCGTCAACAAGTTGGCCCAAGTCGCGCAAATCGCGAGCCGCCAAGGCGATGAGATGATCACCGTCAACAATGTTGCCGACATGGTCGACAGCGATCACTCGATCTCCATCGCCGTCAAACGCCAACCCGATATCGGCAGAATGCAAGCGGACGGCTTCGCTAACGACGTTGGGATAAGTCGCTCCGCATTCGGCATTGATGTTTCGCCCGTCCGGTTCGCAGTTAATGACGGTCACTTTCGCGCCGATCTTGGCAAATACATCTGGCGCCACTGTCGACATCGCCCCATTGGCGCAATCAAGCACGACATGTACTTGGGCGAATGCGTTCGCTGTCACAGTCTGCACAACTTGCCGCTCGTAGAGATTCAGCAGCGAACTCGCATCAATGAACGGGCCCGTCGACGCTGCAGCCGACCCGCCAGCCGACCTAGTCGGTTCTTCTAGCCATGACTCGATGGCGCGCTCTTGCTCGCTTGTCAACTTGATTCCGCCGACGGAGAAAATCTTGATTCCGTTGTCTGAGTATTCGTTATGCGAAGCCGTGATTGATGCACCCGCGAAACCCCGTGCGCAAGCGATTGCCGCGATCGCCGGTGTTGGCGCCACGCCGAGCAGGTGAACTCGTGCGCCACTTGCGGCACAACCCGTCGCAAACGCCAACTCAATGCGCTGACCCGATTCGCGCGTATCGCGACCGATAACAATGTCGTTCAATTTGAGTACGTCGACCGCGACGATGCCGAGCAATGTTGCGTAACTCTCGGTTAATTCGGTAAATGCTTTACCGCGAACGCCGTCGGTACCGAATTGAAGCATAAATTAGATCTCGCGAAACCACGGCACAAGCCGCGCCGAAAAACTTGAAATCAGCGCTTGGTGTACTGCGGCGCCTTACGGGCTTTCTTGAGGCCGTACTTCTTGCTCTCTTTTTTGCGCGAGTCACGCGTGAGCAGACCGGCCTTGCGCAAAACCGAGCGCCTTTCAGGATCGAGTTCTAGAACCGAGCGGGCAAGCGCCATGCGCAGCGCACCTGCTTGACCAGCGATGCCACCACCAATGATGTCGCAATCAACGTCGTATGCGGTTTCGACTCCGACTAGGTGCAACGCTTCGGCGGCCAACATGCGCTGAACTTCGCTAGGGAAGTACTCGGCGAACTCGCGGCCGTTGACAGTGACCTTACCGGTGCCTGGACGCAGCCGCACACGAGCGACGGCTTCCTTGCGACGGCCTGTTGTTTGGGTTAGTGGCTTTGAGCCCACGATCTCTCCTCTAGTTCAAACTGATCGGTGCTCAGCGCGCCTTGGCGGCTGGCAAATTGAGAACGACTGGATTCTGCGCTTCGTGACCGTGCTCGGCCCCGGCGTGCACCTTTAGTTTCTTGATCATCTGGCGACCAAGTGGACCTTTTGGCAACATGCCACGAATCGAACGACGGATCGCATCTTCTGGCCTGCGACTCAAGAAACGACCGTAGGTCTCGCTGTGCAAACCACCCGGGTAACCCGAGTAGTTATGCACTAGCTCTTGCTCGGCCTTCTGGCTGGTCAGAACAATTTTCGAAGCATTGATAATGATCACGTGATCGCCGCTGTCGAGGTTTGGTGAAAAAGTCGGCTTGTGCTTGCCGCGCAATAAACTGGCGGCTTCGGTGCACATGCGACCAAGCACAAGACCTTCGGCATCAATAAGGTGCCAGGCGCGATGGATTTCGCTCGCTTTTGGTGAATAGGTACGCATGAGCTCTTCTCTCAAATAATTGGGCTTTTAAAGGATAGGGGTGACAAGGGCCGTTTCACAAACAACAAATGCGACTAATACGGGTATCCGACCTCCCACAGGCACAGCCCGTGCGGCGGTGCCACGGGGGCTGCCTGCGCACGGTCGCCAGCGACGATCAACCCGCGCATATCAGACGGGGGGCGTTTGCCTAGGCCGATCTCGATGAACACACCGACGAGGGCGCGAACCATCTGGTGACAAAATGCGTTGCCGCGAATGTCGAAGCGAAGGTTGCCGCCACCCAAGTCATGCCAATGGGCGTCGAGCACGTGGCGGCGCATCGAGTGTTCAAACCCGTCGACCTCGGATGTCCTGGGTTTGCGACAAAACGCCGAGAAGTCGTGCTCGCCGATGATGGGGTCGCAGGCCAACTGTATTAAGCGCAACTTCAGCGGCGCGGTCACATGCCAAGCAGTGGTCGACTGAAATGGATCAGGAACTGGCGAGTTGTACACGCTGTAGCGATAAGAGCACCAAATCGCCGAGTAACGGGCGTGAAAATCTGGTTGCGCCCATGTCGCCTCGCGCACAACGATCGACGGTCCACACAATGAATTCAGTTGCCGAATCAAAATTTCTAGATTGGTGCGCTCCGGCAAATCGGTACTGACTACCTGTCCGTGCGCGTGCACACCAGCGTCTGTTCGCCCAGCGGGTGTTAGCGAGATTGGCACCTGCATCACTTGCGCGAGCGCACCTTCGAGCACCGAGGCGACAGTTTGTACACCCGGGTTGAGGGCGAAGCCATGTAAGTCATCGCCCTTGTAGGCAATCACGAGTCGTGCACGACGAGCCACGTATTCACGCGACAGTAAAGTTCTTTCCGGTTTAGCCACCGGCGTCACCAGCTAAAAGCTTGCGCTACTTAGATGAGTTCGATGCGCGCCATTGGCGCGTTGTCGCCGTGACGTGGCCCGAGCTTGAGAATTCGCAAGTAACCACCATTGCGCTCTGTGTAACGAGGAGCAACCACATTTACCAACTTATTGGTCATCTCTTTGTCGTTCAGGTAGCCCTGAATTTGACGAATTCGGTGAATACGCATCGGGCCAGTGTCTTGCGCCTTTTTGGCCTTGGTGATCAACTTCTCGGCGATTGGGCGCAACGCCTTGGCCTTGGCCTC
>JAYTUM010000244.1:0-1092 GCA_043744575.1 Acidimicrobiales bacterium
CACAAGTTGGGCGTCGTCGTGCAGTGGCTTCAGCACGGGCATCGCCGCCATAGTTGTGCAGTTTGGGTTAGCGATGATCCCCTTGCTGGCGTTGGCGACGTCTTGAGGGTTGACCTCAGCGACAATCAGCGGCACATCAGGGTTCATTCGCCACGCAGACGAGTTATCGATCACCATCGCGCCCGCTTGGGCGTATTTCTCTGCCAGTGCACGCGATGTCGTGGCCCCCGCCGAGAACAGCACAACATCTAGCCCGTGCGGGTCTGCCTCTTTAGCGTCTTCAACAGTGATGCTCGAGCCGTTCCAGTCAATCTTCGAGCCTGCGGAGCGCGCCGAAGCAAAAAGCCGCAACTCGGTAATTGGGTAATTGCGCTCGGCAAGCAACGCGCGCATCACAGTTCCGACCATGCCGGTTGCCCCAACTATGCCAATTCGCATTAATTCAGACTACTTAATCTTGGCTACTAACCACCAGTGACTTAAATTGACTCGCTTCAACGGCGCAGTAGCTACTGAAAATTCGCGAATCTTTAATGCTCGCCGAGGAGAATGAAATACACGAACCTCGCACAGCGGTGACGACCCGTCAGCTGCGCGCAAATAGTCGAAGACCTCATCGGGGCGCAACCTGTTGGCCTGCCAACCCAGCCTCGTCGCCCAGCGCCACAGCGACAACCTCGTGCCGAAAACGGGTAATCGCCAAAGTTGTCGCACAAACAACCCAAGCGGCCTGAGAAAAAAATCGCTCGGCACGTTAAATCGGTAGTTGAGAGCGACGAAGCCACCAGATCGTGTGACTCGCACCGCCTCGCGAGTCAGGCCCAGCGCGTCGTCGTGAACACAGTGTTGGAGCGTAATGTATGAAAACACAATGTCGACTGAGTCGTCGACCAACTGCAGCGTTCTACCGTCGGCGACGTAGAGAGTTTGCAGGCGATCGACGTTGCCATGCTTGCCGACAGTCTCGCGACATCGCTCCAAGAAAGCGGCGTCAACATCGGAGGCGATTACCTTTGCACACTTTTGCGTAAACGCCGAAGTCATTCGGCCGATGCCGCTACCAATTTCTAGAAGCGTCGAGGCCGCGAGTTG
>JAYTUM010000245.1:0-1090 GCA_043744575.1 Acidimicrobiales bacterium
GGTGATCGGCAGCGCCAACCTTGACCTCGTCGCCCAACTTGAGCACTTACCAAAACCAGGGCAAACACTATTGGCATCTGGCTACGCCGAACACGCGGGAGGCAAGGGTCTGAATCAGGCCGTGGCGTGCGCGCGAATGGGCGTCAAGACCGCGTTCGTTGGCTGCGTCGGCAACGACGATGCAGGCCGCCTTCTGCGCTCGGTGCTTGATCGAGAGGGTGTCGACACGAGTCTGTTGCGCGGCGTCTCTGAACCTACTGGCCGCGCCTTCATCAATGTTGACAATAAAGGCGAGAACGAGATCGTCGTTATCCTCGGCGCCAATTCGATGGTCGGAGTCGATGATGGCGCACCCGACACCAATCTCGTGCTCCCACATTGCAAAGTTGTGCTCGCTCAGCTCGAGATCCCGCAGGCAACGATATTAGAAGTGTTCTCTCAAGCCAAGAGGTTCGGCGCGACTACCGTGCTTAACCCCGCGCCCGCCACGGCAATCTCTCGCGAGATCCTTGTTGTCACCGACATCATCGTTCCCAACGAGACAGAGGTGCAAAGTCTTGGTGGCGTTGACGAGCTACGGCGGTCAGGTATCAAAACGATCGTCGTGACACGCGGCAAGAACGGCGCCGAAGCGATCACAACGCACGGCACGGAATTTTCGATCGAGAGATTTGCGGCACATCGAGTTACGACTATCGACACAGTCGGCGCTGGCGATGCATTTATTGGGGCGATGTGCGCCGAGGTGGCGCGCGGTGTTTCTCTAAGCGATGCCTGCAGGATGGCAGTAGTCGCGGGCGCGCTAGCCACAACCGTGCGCGGTGCGGTGCCGTCACTGCCGCACCGAGATGCGGTTCTTGAAGCCCTAAATGAGACCAAAATCGGAGAATCAAGATGAGCGAGATCTCCAAGCCTCAGCGCATGCACTTCTACGACGACGAGAGCGCCGAACTGGCAGTCGAGATCGTCAAGTACGCAATGCAACGAATCCGCATGGATCCGCCCCCGCTGGATAAACCGTACTCGCTGAGCGAGTTGCGCGCGATCGTCGGCGAGACGATCAAGCCCGAAGGGCGCAACGGTCTCGACG
>JAYTUM010000246.1:0-4247 GCA_043744575.1 Acidimicrobiales bacterium
CTCGGGGCCGTCGAAATTGACCGAGCCGAATATCTAAATCGTCTCACCGCTGCGCTCGCCCCGCCCCAGCGCGTACCACGTAACCTTTAACCATGACCAAATCATCTTCCGAGGGAACTCGCCGCGACGACCCGTGGATGATGCGCACGTACTCGGGTCACTCCAGTGCCGAGGCTTCTAACGAGTTATACCGTACCAATCTCGCCAAAGGCCAGACGGGCCTGTCGATCGCCTTCGACCTGCCGACGCAGACCGGTTACGACCCCGACCACATTTTGGCGCGTGGCGAGGTCGGCAAAGTTGGCGTACCTGTCGCCCACCTCGGTCACATGCGCACGCTGCTGAGCGAAATCCCTCAAGGGCAGATGAATACGTCGATGACGATTAACGCCACCGCCGCGTGGATGCTCGCGTTGTACGTCGCCAACGCGCAAGAGCACGGCGTCGCTGCAAGCGAACTTCGCGGCACCACCCAGAACGACATCTTGAAGGAATACCTTTCGCGCGGCACGTACATCTTCCCGCCAGCGCAATCGCGACGAATCATCGTCGACATGATTGCGTGGTGCGCCAAGAACGCGCCGAAGTGGAACCCCGTCAACGTCTGCTCGTACCACCTACAAGAAGTCGGCGCCACGCCTACGCAAGAGATCGCCTTCTCGCTGGCGAACGCGATCGACATTTTGGACGCCGTTAAGCAGAGCGGACAGATCAAGGACAACGAGTTTGCCCAAGTATTCGCTTCGATGTCGTTCTTCGTCAATTCTGGCATTCGATTTGTCGAAGAGTTGTGCAAGATGCGCGCCTTCACCAAACTTTGGGATCGCATCGGCAGCGAACGGTACGGAATCACGGACCCCAAGGCCCGGCGCTTTCGCTACGGGGTGCAGGTCAATTCTCTCGGCCTAACCGAGGCTCAGCCCGAGAACAACGTGCAGCGCATCGTGCTCGAAATGTTGGCTGTGACGCTCTCTAAATCGGCGCGGGCCCGCAGTATTCAGCTTCCGGCGTGGAACGAGGCGCTCGGTCTGCCGCGGCCGTGGGACCAGCAATGGAGTCTACGGATGCAGCAGGTGCTCGCGTTCGAATCCGACATTTTGGAGTACGACGATATTTTCGACGGCTCTCGCGTGATCGAAGAGTTGACCACTCAACTCTTCGATAGCGCGTGGGCAGAACTAAATGAGATCATCGATCGGGGCGGCGCATTCGACAATGTCGACGAACTAAAAGGCAGGCTCGTCTCATCGATGGCCGAGCGCACCAGACGCATCGAGTCTGGAGGGCAGATCGTTGTAGGCGTAAATATGTTCACAGAAAAGAGCGACTCGCCGCTAGGTGGCAACGACAATATCCTCAAGGTCGATCAGGCAATTGAGCATCAGATGGTCAGCGATCTGGCAATTTGGCGCTCAAATCGTTCGCAACAACAAGTCGAGGCCGCGCTAGCAAAATTGCGCCGGGCCGCGCGCGACGGCAACAATCTAATGGATGCCTCGATCGTATTGGCCAATGCCGGCGGCACAACCGGCGAATGGAGCGAGGCGTTGCGCCAGGAGTTCGGCGAGTACCGAGCGCCAACCGGCGTTGGCGCGGCTGCAGGACGAAGGCTCATCGAATTGGCTGACGTTGCGGCGTTCGTGCGCACCATTCCTGGCGGCCCACCGAAGCTTTTAGTCGCCAAGCCCGGACTCGACGGCCACTCGAGCGGCGCCGAGCAAATTGCTGTCGCCGCTCGCGACTCTGGCATGGAGGTCGTCTATAGCGGAATCCGCTTGACGCCGGAGCAAATCGCGGCATCGGCACGAGACGAAGACCCGGATGTAATTGGTCTGTCAATTCTTTCGGGTTCACACCTTGCGCTAATTCCCGATGTGCTTGCGCGGCTCAAAGATGTTGGAGTGGACGCGCCAGTTATTGTCGGCGGAATCATCCCCGAAGATGACAGGGATTTTCTGCGCAAAATTGGCATTGCTGCGGTTTACACGCCGAAAGATTTCGACATCGCGCGAATCATGCGCGAGATTGCAGAGATAGCCAGCGCGCGCCGTCGGGCAACTCTTTAACTTCTTTATTTTGATGCTAGGGCGCCATCGTCGTCGACGGGGCGACAGGCACAAACCCGGTCGCGGTCGGAAATATCAAAACCTGACCAGCCTCAACGTGATCGGGGTTGGTGATGCCGTTAAGTTGCATCAACCGGGCCATGTCGAGGTTGTTCAACTTGGCGATTGCGAACAACGAGTCACCCGATTTTACCGTGTAGCGAGTTGGCTCGACGAAGACCGTGGTAGTCGTTGGCGGGATGGTCGAAGTCGTTGTCGTCTCGACGGAAACTTGCGCCGACTGCGAGTCGCTACGGGCGATAAACAGCGCGATCACTCCGCTGGAGACGCAGATCGCTAGCAGCGACCATTGCAGACGACCGCGTAGGAACATTGGTAATCATGTTACTTGGCAACCTAGCCTGAAGGTCATGCGTGTCCTCGCCGCTGTCGACAAATTTCGAGGCACGGCATCCGCGCAAGAGGTTGCCGCCGCAATCGGACACGCTTGCTGGGAAACGGGCCACGAATGCATCGAGCAACCGATCGCCGATGGTGGCGAGGGAACACTTGAAGTTCTCGGCGGGCCAAACCGCACGACTCGCGTAACAAACCCGCTCGGTGCACCAGTCGAAGCGCAGTGGCGTTTTAGCCGCGATGTCGCAGTAATCGAAATGTCCCGCGCATCCGGCCTGGCGTTAGTCGGCGGTAGCGCCAACAATGACGTAATGGTCGCATCCACCATCGGCACCGGCGAGCTAATCGACGCGGCGCTGAACATGGGCGCACAAAAAATTATCGTTTGCGTTGGCGGGTCGGCCACCGTTGATGGCGGCCTCGGCGCCGTACGCGCGATAGGTTCGGCGGCGCGACTTCGGGCGGTGGAATTTTTAGTCGCCTGCGATGTACGCTCGCAGTTCACTGACGCAGCAAAACTTTTTGGCAAGCAAAAGGGCGCTAGCCCCAAGCAGATCGAGTTTCTAACTGCACGACTCGATAGCCTGCGCAGTTCTTACCTTTCGGAATACGGCGTCGACGTGCATTTGATTGAAGGTTCAGGCGCGGCGGGTGGTCTCGCTGGCGGCCTCGCCGCAATCGGCGCATCGCTCGTGCCGGGCTTCAACATCGTCGCCGACGAGGTCGGCTTGTACGAACAAATAAAGTCAGCAGATTTGGTGATAACCGGCGAAGGTTACATGGATTCGGAGAGTTTCGACGGCAAAGTCGTTGGCGGAGTGGTCGAAATCGCCACCGAGTTAGATAAACCCGTCGTGGCAATCTGCGGAGATATTCATGAAAAGGTGCGAACGCGTGTCAACTCTGTCAGTCTCATTGACTTGTTCGGCGAGCAACAGGCCTTCGCCCGGCCGTTGCATTGCATCGAGCAGGCGGCGCTACAAATCTTAAGGCGTTTGACTTAATTGAGTTTCCACGACTGCGCGTATCCTTACGATATGAGCACTTCAATCCCCGATGCCTTTACGCTTGCCCAGAGCGCCGCCGACAAAATTAAGAGCGAGTTCGGCGATCAGCACGATATTGCCGTCGTGCTCGGCTCGGGATGGGCAGATGCCACCACAGTGCTGGGCGATGGACCGCAACTAGCGGTGGCAGAGATCCCTGGTTTCGTCGCTCCTTCGGCGCTCGGCCACGGCGGGGCAATCAAATCGATCAAGATCGGTAACAGCCGAATTCTGCTGCTCACGGGCCGAACGCACCTTTACGAAGGTCGCGGAGTCGGCGCGGTCGTGCACGGCGTTCGCGCGGCGTACTTGGCGGGGTGTCGAACGGTCGTGCTCACCAATGGCGCCGGATGCTTGCACACGGGTTGGTCAATTGGCGACGCCGTAGTGATCAAGGATCACATCAACTTGACTGGGCATTCGCCGCTAACCGGCACCAACCCGCCCGCGCCGTTCGCCGGACGTTTCGTCGATCTCACAGATGCTTACAGCCCGCGACTGCGTGCCATTACCCGCCTCGTGCAACCAACAATCAACGAGGCTGTGTACCTCGGTTTTCACGGGCCACATTACGAAACTCCGGCCGAGATTCGCGCCGCCAAATCTTGGGGCGCCGACATGGTTGGAATGTCGAGCGTTCTCGAAACGATTGCCGCGCGCCACCTTGGCATGGAGGTGTTGGCACTCTCGCTGGCGACGAACCTCGCTGCAGGTATTAACCCCGAGCCGCTGTCCGGCG
>JAYTUM010000247.1:0-4241 GCA_043744575.1 Acidimicrobiales bacterium
AAGGCCGAACACACCGGCTGCGTCACGTCGCACTCGGTGTGGGGTGTACCAACTTTCATCGTCGGCGCCAGCGCCGTCTTCACCCGGCTAATGACTGGCCCTAACAAAGACTTTGGCGTCGGCACACGGACAATCAATCGAATTCTGGACAATATCGATTGGACCGCGCTGAACGAATTCAAGCACACCACTGTTGCGCTCTAGATCTGTCGCAACTTGACCAGCTAGCGCCGACCGCGGCGCGCGAATTTACGACTCGGTACTGGCAGTTGCGCTAGCCGTGAGCAACAAGCGCACATCAAGCAACAAGTCGGCGACCTCGCCGGTGGAGACCAGTTCACGTCGGAGCATTTCGGCGAGCGCCTTATCGATAACCGTGAGGGCTTCGCTGATGACTGCCGCTTCGCGTGAATCTGTCATGTCGTTTGCTCCTGGCTTTTAGTCTCGATGGACAAGTAACTGCGTTGCTGTGACCATACCCGAACCTTGGCCACTTCGCATGACTTTGGGCTTAGCTTTGGCACTGATTTGATAGATCCATTGTACAAGGAAGGTGCGACACGAAGACTCGGCGCCGGTGTGTCTAGCATCACCCCATGGATCTTTTCGGGAAAAACACTGTCGTCACTGGCGCCGCCAACGGCATAGGTCGCGCCATCGCCCAACGCTTTCACGCCCAGGGCGCCAACGTAGTGCTCGCCGATCGTGATTTCGCTCCACTCCAAATCGTTTGTGATGAATTGAATGCCATCCGTGCAGGTTCAACGCACGCAGTGGTCGCCGATGTGAGCACCGAAGCCGCCAACGCGGCACTGATCGCCGAGGCCGAATCAAAATTTGGGCCGATCGACTTATTTTTTGCCAATGCTGGCATCGGCGGCGGCACCGATCTCTCGACCAGCGAAGACGACTGGGCAAGCGCCTTCAACATCAATGTGCACGCTCACCGTTGGGCGGCAAAATACCTCCTGCCTGGCTGGCTGGCGCGCGGCGAAGGCTATTTCTGCAGTACGGCATCGGCGGCGGGCATGCTCTCGCAAATCGGCTCTGCCCCATATTCGATGACCAAACACGCCGCGCTCGCGTTCGCCGAATGGATGTCGATCACTTACGGCAAGCGTGGCGTTCGTGTCAGCTGCCTCTGCCCGCAAGGAGTCAATACCAACATGATGCGCAGCGCTGATGCCGCTAACGACGGGCCTTCCGGCAATGTTGTACGCACGGCCGGGGTGGTGCTCGAGCCAGAGCAAGTTGCCGAAGTGGTGACGCAAGTAATTAACGACGAGACATTTTTGATTTTGCCACACCCCGAAGTTGCAGCCTATGCCGCCAAGAAAGCCACCGAGCACGAACGATGGCTGGCCGGCATGCGCAAATTGCAAAAGCGGGTGCTCGGCGTCTAACGCAACTTTATTCTTGCCTCGCCGTCCTACTTCAGAAGAAGTTTCATCTCTGCGATCTCTGCCGTCTGGCCACTGATGATCTGATTTGCGAGCATGAGCACTTCACCACTCTTGCCGCTCGACTTCATACCGTTTGCCATTTCCACTGCACCCTGATGATGCTTGATCATCAGCTCTAGCCACATCTTGTCGAATTCGGCATACGTCACATTCTTCAACGATGCCATCTCATCGTTCGACATCATTCCGCTAGCGTGGCTCATGCCGCTCATGTCCATTGGCATGTTCCAGTCAGTCAGCCAACCCCTCATCATCGCGATCTCCGGTCCTTGCGCATTCTCAATTCTTTGCGCCAGGTCCTTGACTTGAGGCGATGCATACGCAGAACTCGACAGTGCCAATTGGGCCATTTCGACAGCCTGTTCATGGTGCAAAATCATTTCCTGCGCGAATAGCACGTCGGCGTCATTGAAATCGCCATTAGCAGTCACGGTCACGGCTACCTCGGAACTGCTCGAGTCGGAGTTTGAACCACACGCACTCACACTTGCGGTCAGCGCCAAAATCGCAATTAGAACTGTTCCTTTTTTCATTGTCGGCCCTTCGTCGAGTGAACTATATAGATTCTATTGCCGTCGCCAGCTCGCGCCACTGCGCTGCCGGCAGGGCCGCCAAGTCATCTTGCAACACCTGCACACTGACGTGCGATGCGCCGGCGTCGAGGTGATCTTTTATTCTCTGTGCAACTGTTTCGAGCGAACCCCAAGCGACTATGGCGTCGACCAGGCGATTGCTCTGCGCGCCATTTGCATCTTTTAGATCTGCGGCGCTGAAGCCATTGCGCAACAAGTTGTTGGCGTAGTTGGGCTGCCGCGTGTATGTGGTCATAAATTTGCGCGCAATCTCGCGTGCCTTGGTTGGGTCTGTTTCTAAGATTACGGCCTGTTCTGGCGCCAGCATCGGACCGTCGCCCAAAATTTCGCGCGCCGTGGCCGTGTGGTCTGGCGTGGTGAAATACGGATGTGCTCCATCGGCGCGCTCACCCGCCAACTTGACCATTTTCGGGCCGAGCGCGGCGAGAACTCTGTGCAGTGGCGTTGTCGGCGGCGCGGCGACGAACATTCCAGAATCCATCACGTCGAGATACTCGATCATGGTCGTGTACGGCCTTTCGTAGACCGCCTTGTGAAATGCCTTGACCATGTTGCTGTGGCTTACGCCAATGCCCAGCAAAAATCTCTCGGGAAAGGCCTGCGTCAGCGTCTTATGCCCGGCTTGCATTGTTGCTGCAGTGCGGGCATGGATCGACGCGATACCAGTGGCCACGACAATCTTCCTTGTCGCCGACAACAACAATGCCGCCGACGCGAACGGCTCGCGGCCCACTGCCTCAGGGATCCACACGCAGCCGAAACCAAGCGACTCGAGTTCGGCCACGGCCTCCTGCGACGCGGACATTGGCTGGGAGTCAAGAGTCCATGTCCAGATGCCGACGCGTCCGATGGGTAGTTGTGGGCGCGGAGGGCTGACTTGTGTGCTGGCTGGAGTACCGGTCATAGTCGACAACACTATTGGATATCACTAGCACACATCGCCTCATGATCAATCGTTTGAAATCAAGTTACGTAAAAGCAAATATTTGCTTAATCGCAATCGCCTGCAACTCGATGGCCGGCTGTGCCGACAGCAGCACTGGCGGCGTCAAGACCGAATCGGTTCAGAAAATCGGCACGGCCACCGTCGTCGAAGTGATCGACGGCGACACTATCGACATTCGCGTCGGCGGTCACACCGAGCGAGTGCGCTTAATCGGCGTCGACACTCCCGAGACCAAGCACCCGCGAAAGCCCGTGCAGTGCTACGGGTACCAGGCTTCGGCATTCACCGCCGGGGCTTTGCCGGTCGGCACGCAGGTACGCATTGAACGCGATGTCGAGGCCCGCGACGTTTACGACCGTTTGCTCGCGTACGTCTTTCGCCTATCTGATGATTTGTTCATCAACTTGCAACTCGCACGGCAGGGTTATGCCCGCGTGCTGACAATTGAGCCCAACACCGCCTACCTTTTCGAATTCGTTGCTGCCGCAAGCGAAGCCAAGATAAACAATCTGGGCTTATGGCACGCGTGTCGCTAGTAGCGTTATAACCGTGACGACAGCACAGCCAACTCTCGCACAGCGACTCGGGTTCGACAGCAACACGCGCATCGTAATTATTAGTTGCGACGACTTAGGCGCATTTCAAGGAGCCAACGAGGGCGTCTATCAGTCGCTGCGCAAAGGCGTTGCTACGTGCGCCTCTCTGATGGTGCCTGCGCCATGGGCGCGACACGCCGTATTCCAATATTCGGGCGAAGACATCGGCGTGCACCTGACACTCAACAGCGAGCACGAGGTGTACCGCTGGGGTCCGCTCACTCACGCCCCGTCGCTGCAGTCTGGCGAAGGCGGCTTCCCACGCACTATCGGCGATCTTTGGGAGCACGCCGACCCTGCCGAAGTGTTGCGCGAATGTCGAGCGCAAATAGCGCGTGCTATCGAATGGGGTATCGATGTAACTCACCTTGCGCCGCACCTCACCGCGATAACGCTGCGCCCGGAGTTCTTTGATGTCTATATTGAACTCGCCGTCGAATTTTGTTTGCCCGTGCGCCTGCCGTCGAGCATCAGCGAAGAGAAAGTTGGGTTTCGATTTCGCGAGCTCGCCAGGCAGGAGGGCGTGATCTTCCCCGATTTCTTTGACCACGACTGGCGAGAGGGCAGTCGCGAGCGCGTCTTGAAGTCGCTGGCCTCGCTACAGCCGGGCGTCACCGAGATTCACGTGCAGCCATGCATCGAC
>JAYTUM010000248.1:0-4218 GCA_043744575.1 Acidimicrobiales bacterium
ATGCGCGCGAAATCACCGAAGTGCAACGCGACTCCTGGGATGACACCGAACACCAGCGTGGCAACACTTGTGAGTCCGAGCGCAATCGCGATCGAGCCCTGAATGCGAATTTGTGTTTTGTCGCCGTGCGGCACTGGGCTCATCCAGATTTCGCGCATGATGTTGCCGTAGTAACCAAACGCGATCACAGAGTTGACGGCGCCGATCAGGGCCAGGCCGTAGCCCCAGTTTGTGCCCGAACTAAGCAGCGACTGGAAGGCGGCGAATTTGGCGATCCAACCGCCTAGTGGCGGGATGCCCGCGAGTGATGCCAAGAAAATCGTTGCCAGTGCGCCGAGCGCTGGCGAGTACGAGAACAACCCGCCCCAGCTGGATATTTCGCCGCTGCGGGTCTTGCGCGACACGGCAATCACCACCGCGAATATACCCAGATTTGTTGCAGCGTAAATGATCAGATAGACGACAACGCTGCGCAGCGCCGACTCGGAAACACCGGCATGACCGGCAACGGCTAGCGGCATCAATACGAAGCCGCCCTGGCTGATCGACGAGTACGCGAGCATGCGCACGATGTTCGTCTGGCGCAACGCTACGAGATTACCGACGGTCATCGTCAGCGCCGAGAGCACCCAGATGAAGGGCTCCCACACTTGGCTCGCGGCGGGGAACGCGACGTAGAGCATCGTCACTAAGGCGACGAAGCCGGCGGCCTTTGACCCGACCGAGAGAAACGCCGTGACCGGCGTTGGCGCGCCTTCGTAGGTGTCTGGCGCCCAAGTGTGAAACGGCACCGCAGAAACTTTGAACGCGAACCCGACGATCACGAAGACGATTCCCAGCGCGTGCAGCGAACTCATGCCGCCAGTCGCGGTGATGCTTTTACCGAGATCTACTAGCAATGTGCTGTTGGCCGCGCCGTAGAGCAACGACATGCCGTACAACATCACGGCTGAGGCGAACACGCCGAGCAGGAAGTACTTGACGCCCGCCTCGTTGCTTTTGAGGTCGCGCTTGCGCCACGCCGCCAACATGTACGCGGGGATCGAGAGAAACTCGAGTGCGACGAACACAGAGACGAGGTCGCGTGCCGAGGCCATCATCACCATTCCTAGGATGCTGGAGAGTAACAAGAACCAAAACTCGCCGCGCCAATAATCGCCTTCTTCAACATGTTCGGACGACAGCAGCACGACGACATAGCCAGTCAGCAAGAACAATCCCTTGATTACGAGACTGAAGCCATCGACAACGTAACGACCGTCGAACATCGACCACGCGCTTTGATTGTTTACGCCGAGGATCACTATCGGGAGCATCGCACCCAGCAGCGTGAAGCCTGCGATCAAGGAGAGCAACCACTTGCGACTGTTCTCCAGAAAAAGATCGGCCAGAAGCACCGCGCAAATGCCCGTAGCCAAAATCAATTCTGGCGCAAGCGCGTAGTAGCCGACGCTGGGCGAAACCCAAGACTCGGCGCCGACGAGAAGATGCGCAAGGCTCAGCACTTGATCAGCCTCCGAAGGCGCGCAACACGCCGTGCACAGCAGGGTCGATCATCTTGAACAAGATGTTGGGCATTATGCCCAGGACGAGAATCGCCACGAGCAGCGGCGTCCAAGCCAACCATTCGATGGTGGTGACGTCTTCAAAGGCATGATCTGACGAATGCGCCGAGTCATGCTCAGAAGTTGGCGCGCCATGGTCCGCACTTGCGGCGCCCGCACTGGCGAACTCGGCCTTGGGCTCACCGAAGGCAACCCGTTGAAACAGCCACAACAAATAGGCGGCGGCCAACACCGTTCCGAGTGCGGCGACGACCATATACACGCGGAACACGGTGACGTTCAAACCTGCCGCAGGACTATAAGCCGACAAGATCGACGGAAACTCGCCCCAGAAACCGGCGAGGCCAGGCAAGCCCAGCGAGGCCATGCTGGCGAAACCCAGAATCCAACCGAGGTGCGGCATTTGGGTAAGCATTCCGCCGAGGCGCGAGATCTCGAGTGTGTGGTAGCGCTCCTTCATACTGCCGGCGACAAAGAAGAGCATGCCCGTGATCAGTCCGTGCGCAACCATTCCGTACACCGCGGCGTTGACACCGAAGCTCGTGAGCGTCGAGATACCGAGCATGACGAAACCCATGTGCGCGACAGAAGAAAACGCGATCAAACGCTTCATATCTGTCTGCGCGAGGCAACCGAGCGCGCCGTAGATGATTCCGACGACCGCGAGCGCGCCGATGTACGGCGCCCACTTAACCGCTGCGAGCGGCAAGATCGGCAGCGCAATGCGCACGAAGCCATACGTGCCAAGTTTCAGCAAGATCGCGGCGAGGATTACCGAGCCCTGAGTAGGGGCCTGCGTGTGCGCGTCCGGCAACCAGGTGTGAAACGGAAACATCGGAACCTTGACGGCGAAGCCGACGAACATTCCCGCGAAGATCCAAATCTGCACGTTCTTGGCGATCGCGCCGCCATGCTCGACGAGGTAAGGGATCGAAAAGCTTTCTGCCCCGGTCTTGAAGAACACCGCGAGGAAAGCGACCAACATCAGCGCCGACCCGAACATCGTGTACAGGAAAAACTTCAACGACGCGTACTGGCGGTTCTCGCCGCCCCACACGCCGATCATGAAATACATCGGCAGCAACACCAGTTCGAAGAATACGAAGAACAGGATCAGGTCTTGGGCGATGAAGGTTCCCGCCATGCCGGTTTGCAAAACCAGAATCAAGATGAAGAAGGACTTCGGATTCCCCGGCGCCGGAACATGGTTCCACGAATAGATCACCACGAGCAGCGTGATCACCATCGACAAGAAATACAGCGGCAGGCTGATGCCGTCAACGCCGATGAAATAGGTGCTCTTGATTATCGAAATCCAATCGGTCTGAGCGACGAACTGCATCTGACCCGCGTTGCCGAGGTCGAACTTCACAAGCGTGTAAACGCCGACCGCAACAGTGGCAATCGACGTCAGCAGCGCGACCAACTTGATTAGTTTCTCTTCACCCTTTGGCACAACAAGCAGAACGAGTACGCCGACGATCGGCAAGAACGTGCCGACGCTGAGAACCCAATTTGCGTCACGGATCATTTCCATGGCGTTTATCTCCCTTACCTAGTTGAAATTATGTGTTTGCGATAACGAGAACGAGAGCAGCAACTGCCGCCGCGCTAAATAACAGCGCGCCGTACTGACTCACCTTGCCTGATTGCACGGGTTGTAATGCGCCACCTGCGTCGCGCGTTACCTTGCCCGAATTATTCACCGCGCCATCGACCACCTTTTGGTCGATATTGCGATACACCCAACCCGACACCGCCCTGCTGGTGCCCGCGACCCAATGCAAGATTCCATCGAGGATATGTTGGTTAAACCAGTAAGCGCCCTTGGCGATCGGGCCGACAATCGCCTTTACGATCACATTTTCGTACAGCGCGTCGAGGTAGTACTTGTTGATCAAGAAGTTGTAGCCGACACGCAGCGCCGGCGCCCGCCGGGTTAGACCGACCAGTCGGCGATCCTTGCGGGTATACAATGCGGTGCTCACGAACCAGCTGATAAGCATGCCAGCGAAGACGATCGCCAACGATATCGATGCCTTTGCCCAAGTGAACGGGGCGTGTTCCAACTTTGGCGCGAAAGCGCTGGCGTGTGGCTCTACCCATTTGCTGATGCGCTCCCACTTCTCGCCAAACGGCGCCGCGTTGAGCAGGCCCGACCCGAGCGCGAGCGCGGCCAACAACATCAGCGGGATGGTGATCAGCAGGTTGCTCTCGTGCGGCGCGCTGTGCGCGTCGTGCGCGGCCAGGCCCGCCGAGGCACCGCGCGGCGCGCCGAAGAAAGTCAGGTAAGTCGCGCGCGTCATGTACGCGGCCGTCATGAACGCTCCGACAAGGCCGACAATCATGAACAAGCCGTAGCCGTTGTGGCCGACGTTGTCGATGATCTCGTCTTTCGAGAAAAATCCAGAGAACGGGAAGACGCCGGAAAGTGCGAGCGTAGAAATTATCCACGTCACAAACGTGATCGGCATGAACTTACGTAAGCCGCCCATGTCTTTTTTCATGTCGAAGCTGTGGTGCGACGCGCTATGGCTGATCGAACCCGCGCAGAGAAACAGGCAGGCCTTGAAGAATGCGTGCGTGAAGATGTGAAACACCGAGGGCATCCACGCCCCAGCGCCGAGACCCATCATCATGTAACCGAGTTGGC
>JAYTUM010000249.1:0-1077 GCA_043744575.1 Acidimicrobiales bacterium
TTTAATGACACTGGGCTGGGCGCCGCAGGGTGATATCGAGATCGTGCCGTGGTCGCAGATCTTGTCCGAGTTTCGCCTTGAGGATGTCAACCATTCTCCTGCATTTTTCGACGTCAAAAAGTTAAATGCATTTAACGGCGAATACATTCGCTTGATGTCAATCGAAGAGTTCATAGGTGCGTGTCAGCCAGTGCTCAACTCCGACGCGGCGCCGTGGCCTAGCGAGCGGTTCGATGCCGATGTGTTTGCCAAGATGGCCCCGCTCGTGCAAACCCGAGTAGCGCTGTTGTCGGAAGTGCCTGCGCTAGTGGACTTTTTGTTTCTAGCAGAGCCGATCATCGACGAGGTCTCGTTTGCGAAGGCGTTTAGCGCCGATTGGGCGGCGACAACGCTGCGCGAGATCGCCTCCAGTTTCGAAACATGCCTGTGGTCCGCCGATTCATTGAAGACCGAGGTTGAAGCCGTGGGTTCTCGGCACGACGTCAAACTCGGCAAATTGCAAGGCCCCATGCGTGTAGCCGTTACCGGTCGCAGCGTGGGGCCACCGTTGTTTGAGCCGATTGAGATACTGGGCAGATATGAAACGCTGCGACGCATCACCTCGGCCCTGCACCGCGTCACGCGTTAAATCAAAGATATGATTCGCGCGGCGAGAATCGTTGCCGCGGTTTTAGTCGTCGCGCTGTCGTACGCGAGTTTCAACGTCTGGCAGGTTTGGCAAGTCGGACGAAGCGATGAGTCTCGCGTCGTCGACGCGCTTGTAGTTCTTGGCGCCGCGCAATACGACGGGCGTCCGTCTCCGCAATTGCAGGGGCGTCTAGATCACGCCCTCCAGTCGTGGCGCGATGGTCTGGCACCGCTAATCATTGTCACGGGCGGCAAACTGCAGGAGGATCGCTTTACCGAGGCCGAGGCGTCGGCAAAGTTCTTTACTGACGCTGGTGTACCGACCGCAGCAATTGCGCTCGAAAACACCGGCCACACCACGCGCGAATCGCTGCTGGGAGTGCGCGAGATTCTCCGCTCCCGCGGGCTGCACCGAATCTTGATTGTCACGGATCCGTACCACGCGTTGCG
>JAYTUM010000250.1:0-4210 GCA_043744575.1 Acidimicrobiales bacterium
GCGTCGGTGATCGTCTTGTCTGGCAGTACCAAGCGGCTGGAGTGCTCTATAGCGGTCGACCAACCGCGCTGCAGCTGTGCAAAGTCGGCGAGGCCTTCCGGCAATTTCGTCATTGAATGCGCGCCGCTAGCGAGCGCCACCCTAAGAGTCGATTTGTGCCCGACCGGAAACACGACGCTGCCCGTCGGTAACGAAATACCCTGTACCCCGCTTGCACTTGGCGGCCGCTGGCTCAGCACATCGCCGCGCGTCACTGCCACCGCAACTGGCAAGGTCGACTGATTCTCGAACTCGACGACGATTAGTAGACCATCGTTAACGACTCCATAGACGCGCTGCACCACGTCGCCACTAGGCACCCGCAACCGCGTCTCAATTAGCGGCAGCCCACCACGGCGCTCTTGACGCACCGTACCCTCCATGGCGGGGTCGTGCCAGCGATCGTCGGCGGCCACGAACCAATCGAGCGGCGCGCTTCCGTCGCTGGGCCGAATCGAGCCGCGTTCATTGACCAGCGCGTGCCACGAACCGCCGCGAATACCCACCAGGTGGATCGTCGGGCGCACGCGCGGGGTTATCGACAGGCCGGCCACTGCTCAAGTATTGCCGAGCGCAACCGGTTGCGGCTATTCGGATTTGCTGCTGCGCGACAACAACACGCGCCACGCGTCAGCAGCGCTGATCTCGCCTTCGCAGACCGCCGCGACTTGCTGCGTGATCGGCATCTCAACGTTGTGACGGTGAGCGAGGGCAAGCACCGCCGATGCACTCGCGACGCCCTCGGCAATCGTCTGCATCGAAGCGGTGATCGCGGCTATCGACTCACCCTTGCCCAGGCGCATGCCTACCGTCGTGTTGCGGCTGTGCGCCGAAGCACAAGTCGCCATCACATCGCCCAGCCCCGCAAGACCGGCAAACGTTTGCGTCTGTGCGCCGAGGGCCGCGCCAAGTCGCGACATTTCGGCGAGGCCGCGCGTCACGATAGTCGCCCGCGTGTTTTCGCCAAATCCAAAACCCTGGGCAATGCCCGTCGCGATTGCGACAACATTTTTTACGACGCCTCCAATTTCACACCCGACCACATCATGGTTTGTGTACAGCCGAAACGCTGGCAGAGCAAGCAGACCCTGCAGCATCTTGGCAACTTCGAGATCTTCGCAAGCGATCACACTCGCAGCTGGCTGGCCGAGAAGAATTTCGTGCGCCAGGTTCGGGCCGCTCAACACCGCAACAGGGTTACTTGGCGCGCTTGTGGCAATGACCTCGCTCATTCGGCGCAGACTGCCACGCTCAAGACCCTTCGACAAATTAATCAGCACTGCGCCTTTACGCAGATTTGGCGCGACCTCGCGCATCACGCTATTCATTGATTGTGATGGCACGGCCATTGCGACTACATCGGCGCCGGCCACCGCGCTCGCAATGTCGCTCGTCGCGCGCAATGTAGCGGGCAATTTGTGCTCGCCGAGATATCGAAAGTTGGTGTGCTGATCATTGATCTCGTCAACAAGATCGCTGCGTCGCGCCCACAAAATTGTCTCGCTGCTTGGCGCATTGAGCGCGGCGATCGTGGTACCCCACGAACCGCCACCGACAACGCAGATCCGCATCCCCACTAGCCATAAGCGTATGACTAGTAGCGAGCCGTATGCTGGCTCGGTGGTCGCGCCGACATCGACAAGTGTCGTAATTGTCCCGATCAAATCTTTTGCTGGCGCCAAAGAGCGCCTTGCCAGCGCGCTGACAGCGGCCGAACGCCACAAATTGGCTCGTTTTATGGCCCTTCGGGTATTGCGAGCGGCGGCCCCACTGCCGGTGCTCGTAGTGTGCGACGACGACGAAGTTTCCGCATGGGCACTGCTCAATGGCGCTGCTGTCGTGCGTCAAGCCAAGGCAGGTCTGAACCATGCCGTGCATTCGGGTTTTGCCGCAGCTCGAGAAGCTGGATACAAGTGGGCGATAATCGCCCACTCCGATCTGCCGCTAGCGGAAAATCTCAATCATCTTCTCGCACACTTGTTCGATCACCCACAAGATGGCCTGCCAGGCTCTACTCCAACTGCTGAGCGCGCAGCCGTTATCGTCGGCGATCAGCACAGCGACGGTACTAACGTGCTCGTTCTGGCAACAAATTGCGACTTCGAATTTCACTATGGGCCAGCGAGTTTCGCCGCCCATCTCACCGAAGCCGCCCTGCAGGGCCTCGACTTGCGCATCGTCGTCGACGCCGCGCTGGCAATTGACATCGACACTCCGAGCGATCTCGCAGACCTGCCGACTAATTGGCGCGACTGACCAACTCTTTTCTATTCGCGTCTAGTTTTCGGACATAAAAAACCGGAGGGCTTGCGCCCCCCGGTTTGCAGTTCTCCGAACCGATTATTAATTGTGGCTAAGGCCTTATTTCTTTTTTGCGGCCTTCTTGCGCTTTGCTGGCGCCTTCTTAGCGGCCTTCTTGGCCTTCTTGCGCTTTGCTGGTGCCTTCTTAGCGGCCTTCTTTTTTGCTGCCATTTGATTTCTCCTTAGGTAGGTATTTCTTTTTATTTGCGGTTTGGATTAAGTGCACTCTTCAGCGTTGAGCTTGAAGTGAACTTCATTGCTGTAGAAGCTGGTACCTGAACCGGTGCACCCGTTTGTGGGTTACGGCCGACACGAGCCTTGCGCTTCGATGTGCTGAACGAGCCAAAGCCCGGCCATGCAATCTTGTCGCCCTGAGTTGCGGAGGCTACGACCAGTTCGAAGAATGACGCGATGGTTCTTTCGGCATCTGCCTTAGACACACCGGACTTCTCTGACACTGCATCAATGAGCTCTGCTTTTGTCATTTCTTACCTTGCTTTCTCGGAATCGGCTAACTGCTTACTTCTATTTGAGTGTGTCTGTGCGACAAATGCAAGCATTCAACGCCGCCACGACGTCGCGGATTAATTTTTTCTAAATATTTAAATTTCAAAAAAATTACAGAATCAATGCGAAAATTTTCACTTGTGCCAGTAATTTTCGTCAGCCAAACCGCGCCTAGTACTCGCCACGGCTTCGCGCGGCCGACAAAAGTCTCACTTTCTAGAACCCTTACCAGCATTGGGTTTGCGGGCGTCAACAAAATGAAACCCAGATGTTTGTTGGGTCTCATTTTGGGGTCCGGTCGCCTCATATGGGCATTGGATTTGAGCCGTAGATAAGCCTTTTGCTGAGGTCTGGCGCTGACTCCATTTTGTGGCCGTTTTTGCCCCCAAAAATCATTTGAAAATATTTCCAAAATAATTCCAAAAAATGTCGCCGACAAGAAGCTTTTCGAGAATTTCCTGCCATCCACCATCGGCCAGTCTCGAACAGTCACACTTAGAAATGTTGCTGACCTCATCGTCTCATCCTGATCACCAGACAAGCTTCGGCTCGTCGTCGGCTGGTGACTCCGACGTAAACGTCACAGACGACATCGCAGCCACCAACATCACTCTCGCCAACGCCAGCGGCGTGGCCACGCGCGTAGTTCTAGACACATCGGTTTTGGTCGCCGATCCCACCAGCATGCTCAACTTCCCGGGCTGCGATGTTGTGATCCCATTAACTGTCGTCGAAGAACTCGACGGCTTAAAGACGCGCATGGATGATGTCGGTCGGTCGGCTCGAACTGCGTTGCGCACAATCGAAGACCTGCGACGCAAAGCGGGTGGTTCACTCGCTAAGCCGATGGCAGTACACGACGCGCCAGTTGGCGGCACCGTGCAAATCGAAGTCAACGGCATCCAGCGACACTTACTCATCGAGCACGGGCTCAATCCCGAGATCCCCGATAATCGGATCATCGGTGCCGCACTCGGCCAGGCCCAACACGCCCCAACCGTTGTGCTTTCGAACGATGCGGCGCTGCGAATCAAAGCCGCCCACCTCGGCCTCACCGCGCAGGAGCATCAACCCGTTGGAAGCAACGCGGCAACGCGCCCGATGGGCTGGCAAACATTCGACACCACGTCCGAAGTCGTTGACGCGCTGTACCAATCTGGCGGCGTCGAGAAGTCGAGCTTCGCAGGCGGATCAACGCTTGGTGAAAATAATTTCGCAGTATTGCGGTCGGGTTCGCAATCTGCACTGACCCGCTGTCGCAGCGACGAGCTCACTCTGCTGGCGCCGTCAGCGCCCGAGGCGTGGGGACTGCGCTCGCGAAGCAAGGAGCAGCGCTTCGCCCTCGAACTGCTACTTGACCCGG
>JAYTUM010000251.1:0-4200 GCA_043744575.1 Acidimicrobiales bacterium
GCTTATCGGCACCCCACTTGTGATCAATTTTTGGTATTCAACCTGCGAACCATGCCGGCGCGAAATGCCGGTGCTCGCCGCGGCCGACACGAAAAACAAAGGCATAGTTCGCTTCATCGGCATAAACATAAACGACTCGGCTGATGTTGCACTTAAATTTGCCAAGAAATACGGCGTCAACTACGAGTTGTTTATCGAGCCGAGCGGTTCTTTAATTTCAAGATTAGGCATTGCTACCGCGCCATTTACAATGTTCGTAGACCGCGACGGCGTTATCGTCGGTCAAGTGGCCGGCGAGTTAACCACCGAAACCCTGCAGGCGCACATTGACGAAGCGGTTGCTAATTGATTAGCGCGACGACAATTGCCATCGAGGGCAACTTTGCCTACAGTTTTATTCTCGGTGTGCTTGCGGCGGTGAACCCGTGCGGGTTTGTGTTGTTGCCCGCGTATCTGCTTTATTTTCTCGGTTTAGAAAACTCTGGCGACAGCAACACTGGCACCGAAGAATCGCCGCGAGCGCCGCTGGCTCGCGCGCTCGGCGTCAGCGGCGCCGTCTCGGCGGGGTTCATCGCCGTATTTGTCGTCGTCGGAACAATCTCAAGGTTGTTCACCCAGTGGATCGAGCTGCACGCCAAGTACGCGGGGTTCGCAATTGGGGTCGTCTTATTGGTGATGGGAGTGGCGATGCTCTGGGGATGGAAGCCTTCATTTGTAGCGTCCGGCATCGGGTCGGGTATTGGTGCCAGTAAAGACAGAACCTTCGTTGCTATGTTTGGATTTGGTGTCGCCTACGCAGTTGCGTCTATCGGCTGCACGATCGGGTTTCTGACAACAGCGATTTTTGGCAGCATTGGCGTGCACGGCTTTCTATCTGGCGTAATCAGCATCGTTCTCTACGGCGCCGGCATGGCGCTGCTGGTTAGCGCGCTTACTGTCACGCTGGCCTTCGCCAAGGGCGGTCTGCTTAAAACGTTGCGCGGCGGCCTCAGGTATTTTGATCGCATCGCTGCGGGGTTCATCGTCGCCACTGGTCTGTATCTTTCGTTGTACTGGTACTTGGCGATCTCACAGTCGACAGGCCAAAACGAAATATTGTGGCGCGTGGAGAAAACGCAATCGCGGGTCGCAACCTTTTTACAGGCTCAGGGCGCACTTCGGCTCGGCGTGGTGTTCGTAATCGTTGTTGGCGGCGCCGCTGTGTTAGCGATCTTTAGTAGGCAAAATGCCATCGCCGCGACGATGGACGACGATGTTTAAACAACTACTCGATCATCCTGGCGTCGATGAGGTCTGCGAACTGCGAGGCAAGTTTGGATTTATGGCCTTTCACGGAGGCAACCTAGAGGAAAACACCGATGTGATCGCCCAGGCGGCGGCGCTGCAATCAGGGTCGTCGTACTACGGTGTTCATCAGCCACTCGGCATGCGCCAACACATCGCGTCGCATCTAATCTCGCCCGCCGACTCGCCGGCTCTAGCTTCGTTCATTGACCATGTCGACATTGTCGTCACAATTCACGGCTACGGCCGCAAAGGCCTATTCACAACTTTGTTGCTTGGCGGTAAAAATCGAGGGCTCGCCAGCCACGTCGCCGCGCACTTGAATGCTGCGCTACCTGCGTACGACATCGAACACGATCTCGAGAAAATCCCTTCCGACCTGGCGGGGCAACATCATCTGAATCCTGTCAACTTGCCGCGCCATGGCGGTGTGCAAATCGAGCTGCCACCGCGCGTGCGTGGCTCGAGCCCGCTGTGGTGGGATTGGGAAGGGCCGAGCCTGACCCCACACACGAACTCGTTAATCGACGCCCTCAGTAATGCGGCCCGAAGTTGGCCAAACACCGCCAGATAGTAACTTGAGGCTGCTTGCTTACGGTGCCAGCCGCTCGATCACCCACACGCCATTTAAGGTACGCGAATAACGAAACCGATCGTGCAGGCGGCTCGGGCGACCCTGCCAGAACTCGATCCGCTGCGGGATTATTCGCCAGCCACCCCATGTCGACGGGCGCGACACTTCTCGACCGGCGAATTTCTTTGCGAAGTGCGCGACTTGCTGCTCTAGGAAATCTCTATCCGAAATTGGAAGAGACTGCGGAGAAGCCCAAGCGCCAATTTGCGACTCGCGGGGTCGTGTGGCGAAGTACTCATCGCTTTGCGCCGCCGAAATCATTTCGACTGCGCCGCGCACTCGCACCTGGCGGTGCAGATCGAGCCACGCAAACACCGCGGCGGCCAAAGCATGCTTTCGCAGCTGCTCGCTCTTTTCGCTGGCGTAGTTCGTGTAGAACACGAACCCGTCGGCGTCAACCTCGCGCGCTAGAACGATTCGAGCATCAGGTACTCCATCGCCATCAATGGTCGCCACGGTCATCGCGTTTGGTTCGGCCACGCCGGCGTCGGCGGCCTCTGCATACCATCGGTGCCACTGGCCTATCGGATCATCGTTCAGGTCCGCGCGGTCGAGCCCAGCGGCCTCGTATTGCACCCGCCTATCGCGCAACGACACGGCCGATAATCCTACTTTTTGGCGCAGATTGCGGTGAGGCCGCGCATGTACCCCAACAGCGCATCGGGGACGCGAACCGAGCCATCTGCCTGGCGATAATTTTCGACAATTGCCGCCCACACGCGCGGCACAGCAAGAGCCGAAGCGTTAAGAGTGTGGGCGATCTCGGTACCTTTGCCGCCAGTGCGTTTGAAACGAATGTCGGCACGGCGAGCCTGATAGTCGCTGAACCAACTCACCGAACTGACCTCGAGCCAAGCATCACAACCAGGAGCATAAACCTCGACGTCGAAACCTCGATGATGGCTTTGGCCGAGATCGCCCGTGCAGATCTCGATCACACGATACGGCAGCCCGAGACCGGCAATGGCTGCCTCAACGCGGCCGAGCAACTCGGCGAGCATTGCAGGCGCCGATTCAGGCGTCGTGACCGCCAAAATCTCGACCTTGTCGAACTCGTGGCTGCGCAGCATTCCACGGGTGTCGCGGCCGGCAGAACCAGCCTCACGTCGATAACACGAGGAGTGAGCCATGTACCGAAGCGGCAAGTCGGCCTCGGCGAGAATCTCTCCAGCGTGCAACGAAGTCAGCGGCGATTCTGCGGTCGGAATGCACCAGAGGTCATCACGCTCAATGAAAAAGGCGTCGTCGGCGAACTTTGGTAATTGCCCAGTCGCGGTCAGCGTCGCGGTCGATACCAAAGATGGCGGCCGTATTTCTTCGAAGGCGTCGGCATTGAGGTCGAGCGCGTACTGACACAACGCCCGCGCCATGGTCGCGCCAGCCCCGCGCTGCAAAGTGAACATTGCCCCGCTGATCTTCACGGCGCGCTCGTTGTCAAGAATGCCGAGCGCCGTGGCCGTCTCCCAGTGGACGACTCGCTGATGCTCTGAAAAACTTGCTGGCCAATTGTGTGGGCCAGAAATAATCGGATTGTCGTCATCGCTCGCGCCGCTCGGAGCATCGGCGTGAACAAAGTTTGGCAAGCGCAGCAGCACGTCGCGCAGCGCTGCCTTCAACGACTCAAACTCTGACATAAGCCGCTGTTCGTCATTTCCGAGGCGGCGGCTCTCATTCATCACGACGTCGGCGGCCGAAGCCTCGCCGGAACGGCGCATCGCCCCAACCTGCTTTGAAAGCTCGTTGACTTGCTGGCGGATCGTGTCGCGCTCGGCGGTGATTTCGCGCAAACGGTTGTCAAGTTTCTCGGCCTCGTCAACCTGTGCCACCAAATCTGGTTTGCCACGACGCCCCATCGCTACTCGTGCGGCCTCAATGTCGAGGCGAAGAAGGCGAACATCGATCACTAACTAAATACTTTAGCGGTGCGATATGCGATAGACCGTCTGATTTGCGTACTCTTACATAGTGATATCGCAACAGCAGGCCGCCGTCAGCGTTGAAAATCTAGTCGTGCAATACGGCGCCGTGCGCGCCGTTAGCGGTGTCTCGTTTACCGCGCAAGCCGGCGAAGTGACGATTGTGCTCGGACCAAACGGCGCGGGCAAAACGTCGACGATCGAAGTCTGTGAGGGATTTCGCAATGGCGCATCTGGGGATGTGCGTGTGCTGGGGCTTGACCCAAAGTCGCAGCGACACTTACTCAATTCGCGGATGGGGGTCATGCTGCAGGGAGGTGGCGTATACCCGAGCACCAAGGTTGGCGAGGTCGTACGCCAGTACTG
>JAYTUM010000252.1:0-1067 GCA_043744575.1 Acidimicrobiales bacterium
TTAGCCGCCGCGCCAAATGTGGCGACCATCCCGATCGCGGCGAATAGTGGTATTGAGGCGCCGAGTAGGTCTGCCACCTGAGCGCCCGCGAGCGCGCCGATGATAAACAACGGCACCATCTCGCCACCAATAAAACCAGTGCCGAGGCTGACTGCGGTAAATAAAAATTTCCAGGCGAACGCGCCGGCGGCGATGCCCGCCGCGCCGATGAATGCTTGGCGCCCAAGTTCGCTCGATAAGCCCAAGTAAGCACGAGAACCAGAAAGCGCCACGAGCGCGAGCACGATCACCGCGCCGACAACTGGCCGCAGCGGCGGCCAGGAAATAAATCGCGCGGCAGATTTCATTACGAAATGCGTCGCATGTACAAACGACATTGCCAGAATCGCGCAGACGGCGGCGAGCACGCCTAACTTCCAAACCAAACCGAACGAGATCGCGACCGGGCCGATGTTGCCCTCAACGATGTGCTTGATTCCAAATTTTTCGACTATTTTGAAACTCACGAGCGCGGCGGTTAACGCCGCCAAGAGCGCCTCGTACCTGATGTGGCCGCTCTCTTGCATTTCGAGCGCGAACACTACCCCGGCCACGGGCACGCCAAATAGCCCGCCGAACGCCGCGGCAATTGCGGTGATCAAAAGCAGTCGTCGGGTTTTGATAGACGGCGAAAATAATCGGGCCACGGTGTCGGTGATGCTCGCAGTGATTTGGATTCCCGCGCCCTCGCGGCCAGTCGAAGCGCCGAACAGGTGCGAGATGGCGGTGCTGACGAATACCATTGGCGCCATTCGGCTCGGCACGCCGCCACCCGGCTCGTGAATTTCTTCGAGCACCAAGTTGCTGCCACCAGCCACGCGTTCGCCCAAGTAGTGATAAGTGAGGCCAATCGCCAAACCGGTAACTGGTAGAAAATAGATCAGCCAGTCGTTCTCGACGCGCCTGTCGTTGACCCAACTCAGGGTTGTTAGAAACGAAACCGAAACCGCCGCGCCCAATAGACCAACTAGCGCGCCAAGTGCGAGCGATACTGGGAGGTCTTTCGCGCGGGCAGGCAAAATTTTTAG
>JAYTUM010000253.1:0-4182 GCA_043744575.1 Acidimicrobiales bacterium
AGGTCGTACTTGCGGGCAAAGTCGAAGTCGCGCTGGTCACCAGACGGAACGGCCATGATTGCGCCGGTGCCGTAGCCCATCAGTACGTAGTCGGCAATCCACACAGGTATTTGTGCGCCAGTTACTGGGTTGGTCGCGAAAGCACCCGTAAAGACTCCGGTCTTGACGCGGGACTCGTCTTGGCGGTCGGTGTCTTGAATGCTGGCGGCAGCAAGGCGGTATCTTTTGACGGAGTCGCTTTGCTCTGGCGTCGTCAGCGCACTCACCAACTCGTATTCTGGCGAGAGCACCATGAACGTCGCGCCGAACAGTGTGTCGGGGCGGGTGGTAAACACCGTTATATCGCCGCAATTAGTAGCGAACCTCACATGCGCACCGACACTTCGCCCGATCCAATTGCGCTGCATGATCTTAATCGGCTCGGGCCAGTCGAGACGATCAAGATCGTTTAGTAAGCGATCGGCATATTTAGTGATCCGCATAGTCCATTGGCGCATATTGCGTTTGAACACGGGATAGTTGCCAATATCGCTGCGACCGTCGGAGGTGACTTCTTCATTGGCCAGAATCGTGCCGAGACCAGGGCACCAGTTAACGGGCGCATCGGCGAGATAAACGAGGCGATAGGTGCTGAGCAGTTCTTGGCGTTCAACCTTGGAGAGTTGCACCCATGTGCGTGACTTCGCGGCACCGCTGTCGTTGTCTTTGGCTGGCACCGCGCGCGCCCCGCTAGCGAACTCGTCGACTAGTTCGTTGATCGGCCTCGCCCGATTTTGCCGTTCGTCGTACCACGAGTCAAAGATTTGCAAGAATATCCATTGCGTCCAGCGGTAATAATTTTCGTCAGTCGTGCTGATACTTCGTCGCGGGTCGTGACCCAGGCCGAGACGGCGCAACTGGCGGCGCATGTTTGTGATGTTGGATTTGGTGTTGACGCGCGGGTGAACCCCAGTGGCGATTGCGTGCTGCTCTGCGGGCAACCCAAAGCTGTCGTAGCCAAGCGCATGCAAGACATTGAAACCGGTCATGCGCTTGTAGCGAGCAAAAACATCTGTGGCGATGTAGCCGAGCGGGTGACCAACGTGCAGGCCAGCACCCGATGGATACGGAAACATGTCCAGCACAAAAAGTTTTTCTCGGCCCGCGGCCTTTACAGGCTCGGCAAGCGGCCCGGCGGTGTTGGGCGCCTCAAACGTGCACTGAGCGTCCCAATAATCCTGCCAGCGCGACTCGATGGCGTTGGCGAGCGCCGAGGTGTAGCGAAATTGGGGGATCTTTGAACGCGGATCGGACATATCGCAACTATCGTAGAGGACAAGTAACGATTAGGACCCTGATGCCTCGACTACCGCGCCGCTCTACTTCGCGAACAGCTAACACCCGCAAGCACAGTTACCCGCGTGCGGCTCGCGTTAGCGAGACGGTTCGTCATGTGGTCGCCGAAGAACTAATGCGAATCGACGACGACCGCTTGAACCTCGTCACTGTGACGGCGATTGACGTGGACGGGGAGATGAATCGTGGCATCGTGTATTACGACTCGCTACAGGGACCTGAGGGCGATGAGCAGATAATCGAAGCCCTCGGCCAACATCGCAAGCGCCTGCAGCTGGCGATTGCCAAGCAAGTGCATTCTCGGCGAACGCCGATTTTAGAGTTTCGTCCCGACAACGCGCTGCGGGCCGCCGAGCGAATCGACGAGGTCTTGCGTAATGACCCGATGCGCACCCGCAATCACGACGACGTCGCCGAATAAGCCACAAAGGCGACACGAGCGTGGCCAAGCGCCGACCACCGACAATTCACGGGCTGGCGATAATTGATAAACCTGCGGGCGTAACTAGCCACGATGTTGTCAGCCAGTTGCGCCAACACCTCGGCGAAAAACGCATTGGTCACGCCGGCACGCTCGACCCAGACGCGACGGGAATCTTGCTGGTCGGAGTCGGTTATGTCACGCGCCTAATGCAATTCTTGAGTGGCCTCGACAAGACCTATACCGGAGAAGTCGTACTCGGTTCGACCACCAACACGCTCGACTCGGCTGGCGCCGTAACCGCAACATTTGACATGAGCGGCGTAACTCTGGCCGCCGCGCGCGGTGCCGCCGCTCAACTGACCGGCCCGATTATGCAAATACCGCCGATGGTTTCGGCCCTCAAGGTTGACGGGGTGCGCCTACACGAACTTGAGCGCCAGGGGATAGTGGTCGAGCGCCAACCGCGACCTGTGACCGTTTATGACTTCGGTGTTGAATTAACTTCCGACCCGCTCGTCTTGGCGATTCGCGTGTGCTGCTCGGCCGGAACATATGTGCGCACGCTGGCGGCAGACCTCGGCACATTGCTCGGCGGCGGTGCCCATCTGCGCAACTTACGCCGCGTGGCGGTTGGCGAGTTCGACGTGTCGCAAGCGCGCCCGCCGCTCGAGGCGCAACTTTTGCCGGCGAGCACTGCAGTGCGAAATTTAACATCGGTCGTTGTTGACGAAGCGACGGCGTCGATGGTGCGGCACGGTCGCGTGCTGAGTGCATGGGCTGGCGTTGCGCCGTGGGCGCTTAGTGACGAGCACGGAGCGCTGCTCGCCGTGTACGAACCTTTCGGCGACGGGCAGGCTAAACCCGTCGTCGTTTTAGCCGAAGCGGTAGCGTAAAACAAATGCAAATTCTGCGAGCGCTGTCGGCCGGAAGTGACGCCGCTCTAGAAAAAGCGCGCTCTGTCGTGACCATCGGCGCCTATGACGGTGTGCATCGGGGCCATCAGGCAGTCATCGCCCAGGTGCGCGAGTCGGCGCAGCGCCTGGGCTGCAACAGCGTGGTCGTCACGTTTGATAAACATCCCGCCGCAGTTGTGCGGCCAGAGTCTGCACCAAAGTTGCTCACCGATATCGATCAGAAACTAGACCTGCTTTCCGCGACTGGAGTCGACGCCACATTCATCGTCGCGTTCGACGAGGCCCAGGCACTCGAAGACCCGGCCGATTTTGTGCGCAGAGTATTGGTCGAAGGGCTGCACGTGCAGCAAGTTGTAGTGGGAGAGGACTTTCACTTCGGCCACAAGCGCAAGGGCAATGTCGCGATGTTGCGCGAACTCGGGCTGCTACACGATTTCGCCGTGGAGCCGATTCGCCTGATCGCGCGACCGGACGGCGTTGCCGAACCGGTGAGCAGCACGGCGATTCGACGCGCGCTCGCGGGCGGCCAGGTCGAAATCGCCACACAGCTGCTGGGCAGGCCGTTTGAGGTTCGCGGGATCGTCGGTCACGGTGATAGGCGCGGCACAGCAATTGGGTTTCCCACCGCCAACGTCGAGGTGCCAGCCGTGATGTGCCTGCCGAGCGACGGGGTCTACGCCGGATTCTGCGTCTGCGCCGACGGCTCGACGCATCCGTGTGCAATTAACCTCGGTCGCCGCCCAACATTTATCGAACACGCCGAACACTCGCTGCTCGAAGTACACCTGCTCAATTTTTCGGGTGACCTCTACGATCAGAAGTTGCGCGTGACATTCGAGCATTTCTTGCGCAGCGAGCGCAAATTTGATGGGCTCGAGGCGATCAAGGCTCAGATAAAGGATGACGTCGCTAACGCCCGCGAGGCGATGCGAATTAAGTAATCAGCGCGTTAAGTAATCAGCGCGAGATCGCCGGCTCCGCATAGAGAGTCGAACGCTGCCGAAGTGTTCGACCAAGCGGCTCTGTAATCTCGCGAAATGCGTCCTCTGTCATGCCCTGACCGTGGCTGGCGCCAGCGGCGCGCGATATGTTTTCATCCATCAAGGTGCCGCCCATGTCGTTGCAGCCGCTGCGCAGTAATTGCGCGGCGCCCAACTTGCCGATCTTTGTCCACGAGACTTGGATGTTGTCAATGAGGCCGTGGTATGCGATGCGCGCGATGGCGTGCATTAGCAAGGTCTCGCGGAATGTCGGCCCGCGCCGAGCCTTGTGCTGCAGATAGATCGGCGACGCCATGTGCACGAAGGGCAGACCGACGAATTCGGTGAAGCCGCCCGTCTCTTTCTGCAGCTCGCGAGTGCGCACGATGTGCTTGGCCCACGAGTCCGGGTGTTCGACCGAGCCGAACATAATCGTGATGTTCGACGGCAGGCCGACTTTGTGCGCCACGCGGTGGCACTCGAGCCACTCTTCGGTGTTGATCTTGTCGGAGCAGATGATCGCGCGAAT
>JAYTUM010000254.1:0-4182 GCA_043744575.1 Acidimicrobiales bacterium
GGCAGTTTTGGCGCGCTTTTCGACACCGCCTACGGCCGCACGCTGCTGGTTAAGACTTCGGCCGTTTTGATGGTTATCGCCCTCGGATTGCTGCTTCGAGTCACGATTCGCTCGAGGGGCGCGGCGTCGGTCAAGCGAATCGTCGGCGTCGAAACAATAATCGGCATCGTGATCATCGCGATCACATCGCTACTTGTTGGCACGCCAACGCGAGAAGTGCCGATAACTAAACCATTTACCGTGGCCTTGGTGCGTAGCAACGTGATCGCCAACATCACGATTACCCCAGCGAGGGTCGGTCGAGCAGAGGTGCACATCACCATCGTGCCGCCCGGTGGAGCCTTCAACCAGGTCGATAGTGTCACCGCGCGGATGTCGTTGCCCGAACGCAACATCCCCAACGTTCCGATCGAGTTGACCAAGGTAGGGCCGAATCACTTTGTCGGAATTGCTGACATCTCTTACCCTGGCGAGTGGTATCTAGATGTGACCATCATGCCTAGTGGCTCGGAGACGCTGCTGTACCAGACTTCTTTTACGGCATCCAAGTAACCACGATGTGGTGACTCATTCCGGTCGCCTCGTCAACAAATTGATCGCCGACTACTTCGAAACCGTGGCGCTCATAAAAATAAAGTGCGCTGTCGCGGGCCCGGGCCCAGACGCAACTAGCGCCGAGAGAGGTCGCGAGTTCAATGCCGGCAGCGAGTAATTCTGCGCCCAGGCCTTGGCCCTGCGCTGTCTTGGCGACGGCCATGCCCTTTAGTTGCAAGGCGGTTGCTGGCGGTGTCGATTGGTCAAACGGATAGGGCCGCGGAATCCATGTTGACGTGGCCATCACCATTCCATTAGTGAAAGTGCCGTCCGTCGAAGTGACGCCTGTTTGTTCGCGAATTGCCAGATGCACGGCGCCCGGCAATTCGTCCTCGCTGTAGTTGGCGTGTTGCGACGGCGTGCCGTCGCGCAACACTGCAAGGCGCAGAGGCAAGATCTGCGCGGTCGTGCATCGCTCAACCCGCGGTGCCAAGAACGGCGCCTCGCTAGCCATCAATTTTCACCGTGGCACCTCCGTCCGCGGCAGAGCGATACATCGCGTCGACAACGATGTGCGCTGCCAGCGCCGTTGTAACTGTGGGGAAGGCCGGAGTCCTATTGGCAACCGAGTTGATGAACGCGACGTCGGGGTCGACCGCGCCGTAGGCGAGCGCCTTAGTGCGCTCCAGCAATTCGTCGCCCTCGAGCGAGCCGGACGATCCGTCGGCGTCGTGCCATTCGATCGGCCCGAACCATTCGTGGCCGTGAATCGTTATCGTGCGGTTCTCGCAGAAGATCTCGACGCGGCGCTGGCTGGGGCGGGTCAGGTTGTCGTGCCAGATCGATGAAAGCGAGCCGACCGCGCCGTTAGCGAATCGCATCGTCGCGCTCACCGAGTCCTCGATGCCGTCGTAGCCGTGAAAGTTGGCAGAGCGCATCGACACCTCGGTGATCTTGCCAACCAAAAAGTCGAGCATGTCGACGTCGTGGATGCTGTGCTCGAGCAACGTGCCGGCCCCTGCGCGGGCGACGTCGCTGCGCCACGATGACGCGTAGTAGCCCTGAATTGGGATGAACTGATCGTCGCGAAATACAACGTTCATGACGCGGCCAGCTTTTCTATCGGCAATCAGTTCGCGGGTCATCAAATACGACGGCGCGTGCCGCAGCACGAGCCCAACCTGGTTGACGACGCCGCTCTTTGTCACGGCCTCGCAAAGTGCTCGCGCATCGGCAAGCGATGTGCTCAGTGGTTTCTCGCAAAACACGGCCTTGCCAGCGGCAATGACCTTGCGCGTGAGCCGGAGGTGCTCGGATGTCCACGAGCACACGTACACGGCGTCGGCCGAGGCGATCACTTCGTCTTCGCTAGCGCACACGCTGTGACCGCTCGCCGCGGAGAAAGCCTGTGCCCGTTCGGTGTCTGGGTCATAGACGCCTGCGCGAGCAATGTTGGCGCCGCCGCGCTTGAGGCTCTTGGAGTGGTAGGTGGCGATGAAGCCAGCACCCAAAAAGCCGATGCGAACTGGGCTGCCGCTCATCTGTTAAACGATAGTTGGCGGTGTCAGCGCGACAACGAGCGGATGTCGACGATGCGATCGCTAAATGACCTGGCCTCTTCGTGGTCGTGCGTGACATGCACGACGGTCGTCTTGCGGGCTCGCAGAATCCTGGCGATGTCGGCGAGCAACCTGTGTTGTAACTCGGCGTCCAGCCCCGTCAGCGGTTCGTCGAGCAGCAGCACTCGCGGGTCGGCTACCAGCGAGCGGGCTACTGCCACGCGCTTGGCCTCGCCGCCCGAGAGTTGCATCGTGGCCCGGTTCGCGAAGCCATCTAATCCGACAAGGGCGAGCATTTCGCACACCTTTTGCTCGCGCACCGATTTGGTGGCGCGCGAGACTCGCAGCGAATAGGCGATGTTTTCGCCGACCGTCAGGTGAGTGAACAACTGATTGTCTTGAAACACCAGGCCGACGCCGCGTCGATGCGTTGGCAGTTTAGTGATGTCGCGGTCGTCGACAAAGATCGCCCCGCTCGCCAACTCGTGTAGTCCCGCAATCGCGCGCAGCAGGGTGGTCTTGCCCGAGCCGCTCGGGCCGACGAGCGAAACGATCTCGGCGCTGGCGACGTGCAGCGAAAGTTGTTCGAAGAATGTTTCGCCGTCGAAGACGACGCCAATGTCGCGCACATCAAGCATCAGGTCACCCGCACATTATGCAAAGCGGCGATCTCGGCGCAGGGAGTCAACGCTCAGCAGCGCGGCGCCGATGAAAATAATCAGCAGCGCCGCCAACACGTAGGCCTGCGTCTGCACCGCGTCGCCCGGTCGGCCAAGCAGGGATGCGATCTCGGTTGGCAAGGTGGCCGATGTGCGCCGAGTCAAGAAACTGCTGGCGCCAAACTCGCCTAGCGAGACGGCGCCCGCGAGTGCCAGCGAGGTTGCCCACGCCCGAGCCAGTAACGGTCGGTCGATCGTGCGCCACATATATATAGGAGTCGCGCCGAGAGTGGCTGCGGCCTCGCGCAGCCCTTGCGGCACGCTGCGCAACACGGGCAGCATCGTGCGCACCACGATCGGCAACGCCACCAGCGAATGGGCGATGGGGATCATCACCCACCTCGAGCGCAGATCGTAGATGCCCGAATCGAACGTCACCAACAGTCCGAGACCCAGAGTCACGGCCGAAACGGCGAGCGGCAACATTGTCAGAACCTCAAGTTTGGCGGAAGCGCGCCCGCCGTAGGCGATGGCGGCGGCGGCACTAACGCCGATGATACCGGCGATCATCGCGGTGGTCAGCGCAAATTGCAGCGAAGTTGCAAATGCGTCGAGCGGCGAACGCGCGCTATTGACAGCGCTTTGGCCACCTAGCACGCCGCGCCACGCGTTTAGGTTGCGGTTTGCGCCGAGCGAGCGCACGAATACCATCGCCAGCGGCAGTGCAACGATCACTGCGGTTGTCGTCGCTATGCCGTAGACGAGAGTTTTCTGGCGCAAAGTTTGCGGCCTGCGCAGCGCGACCTCGACGCGCTCGAGCGGGGCTGTAGCGCGCGAGGTTTTGATCCACCACAGCATCGCTAAGCCGAGCACGAGCAGTTGCAGCAAACTCAGGATCGCGGCGCCAGAGATGTCGCCGAGTTGCACAGCCCGCGAATAGATTGCAACTTCGATGGTGGCGCGCGCGGGGCCGCCGAGAATTCGAATCACGCCATATGACGTGAAACACAATAAAAAGATCACTGCGCTAGCAGAGGCAGTCGCGGTTCGCAAAAGCGGCAACGTCACGTTGCGCAACACTGTCATCGGCGGCGCGCCGAGGGTGGCCGCGGCCTCGGCGATGGTCGGAGAGATCTGCTCGAGCCTGCGGCCGATTACGCGCGCGACTACCGCAATGTTGAAGTAGGCGTGGGCGAGAAGAATTGCCGCCACCGAGCGATGCCACGAGTTGGGCAAAAGTGCGAGAAACGCGGCGCCGACCACGACGGTCGGTAGAACGAACGGCAGGGTGATGAGGGCCAGCAGTGCGCGTTTACCCGCGAAGCGGTAGCGCGCCAAAACGTAGGTGACGGGGAAGGCCGCGACGAGCGTGAGCAGTGTGCTTGCCAGCGCCTGCCACGCCGAGAACCACAGCATCTCGCGCACAGCGG
>JAYTUM010000255.1:0-1064 GCA_043744575.1 Acidimicrobiales bacterium
GATTTGGCGCGGGGCTCTCGCTAGCGCGACGAGCATCTGGGGCGATCGGAGTGCCCTCGTGCTCGGCCAGTTCGATCTCCCATTCAGAAAGTGCTTCGCCATTGGCACCCAGGGCGCGTGGCGATGTAGTTGAAGATGACGGCGACACCGAGACCGCCGATGGTGGTGACGAGTTCGATGCGGTCTGGGCGGCTTTGGTGGGCTTAGCCTCAACGGCTGCCGGCTTAGTCGAATCGAGTATCAAGTCGATGAGGTCTGCCTTTTTAGCACGCGCCGCCGATTTCACGCCGAGCGCAGAGGCGATTGCCACCAACTGCTCGCGATCCTTCGCTTCGAGTGCGGATTGCTCAAGGGCTCCAGAGGCCACAAGTCCTGCTTTCTTTTGTTATTGCAATTTGCGTTTTGTTTGCCCTGGTATGAGCGAATGTTTGTATTGATGCGCTTTACCATTTGAACCGCTGCGCGGAACGCGAAACTCTGCGTCGCTTACTGCGGGTTTTTCTCAGGATTCTGAGGTGCATCAAATTGTACCGCACCAAGAGGCGATGCGGCAACAAATATCGACTTTTACTTGCGCGTCGCCACGAAGGCCTTAACGGTCGAAAGGTCGTTGGGCAGATCCGTGCTGTGCTCGGCGCGCTCGTAGATATCGGCCAGGTGCTCAGGCAACGGCGGTTCGAGCCCTGTTGCGCGCATCACGGCGTCGGGGAACTTGGCGGGGTGCGCGGTGGCGAGGGTAATAGTAGGTATGCCCGGTTCGGCGCAGGCCTCGGCGGATGCGATGCCGACCGCGGCGTGCGGATCGACGAGCATTCCGGTGTCTTGAAAGACGCGGTGCATCGTGGCAATCGTTTCTTCGTCATTGCTGCGGTGCGCGCGAAATACAGGTTTGACCCAGGCGTCAAATTGATCGTCGCTAATCGACATCCTGCCCGTCGCACGAAAATCTTGCAATTGCTCGGCCGTCGCGGCGCCATCTCGATTGTTGATGTCAAACAACAGACGCTCAAAATTCGATGACACCTGAATGTCCATGCTTGGGCTCAGTGTCGGCACGACGTCGG
>JAYTUM010000256.1:0-4171 GCA_043744575.1 Acidimicrobiales bacterium
CGTCCGACGCCGGCGGCACTAGCGAGTTCGTCTTTTACGATGGCCCGCCATTTGCCAATGGTCTGCCGCATTATGGACATTTACTTACGGGTTTTGTCAAGGACGCCGTGCCGCGCTATCAGACGATGCGCGGTCATCGCGTCGAGCGGCGCTTCGGGTGGGACTGCCACGGGTTGCCGGCCGAGGCCGAGGCCGAGCGGCAATTAGGGATCTCTGGGCGTCAGGCGGTCACCGACTTCGGTATTGACAAGTTCAACGAATATTGCAAGGTCTCGGTGCTGCAGTACACCAGCGAGTGGGAACGCTATGTAACGCGCCAGGCGCGCTGGGTTGATTTCGAGAATGATTACAAGACACTCGACTTGGCGTATATGGAAAGCGTGATGTGGGCGTTTAAAACATTGTGGGACAAGGGGCTGATATACGAGGGTTTCCGTGTGTTGCCATACTCGTGGGCGCTGGAGACGCCGCTGTCAAACACCGAGACGCGCATGGACGACGCCTACAAGATGGTGCAAGACCCTGCGCTAACGGTGGCGTTTCGTTTGTCGAGCGGCGAAGATCTGCTGGCGTGGACGACGACGCCGTGGACACTGCCGAGCAACTTGGCGTTGGCAGTGGCACCCGACGTCACATACGTCTCGATCACGAATGGCGAGAGCACTTATATTTTGGCCGAGTCGCGCCTCGCTAATTACGCCAAGGAACTTGAAGGTTTTGAAGTCGTCGCGACAATGCTTGGCGCAGATTTGGTCGGTCGCTCGTACATGCCGCTGTTCAATTACTTCGCCGATCGTCCCAACGCGTTTCGCGTTCTGTCGGGCGACTTTGTAACGACCGATGACGGCACCGGGGTGGTGCACCTTGCTCCGGGCTTCGGTGAAGACGACCTTCGCGTTTGCACCCAGGCCGGAATCGATCTAGTCGTGCCAGTCGACATCCGCGGCAAGTTCACGTCCGAGGTTTATGACTTCAAGGATTTGCTGGTTTTCGACGCCAACCCATTGATCATTCGCGCGCTCAAAGATCGCAACTTGGTGTTGCGTCACGAAACATACGATCACTCGTACCCGCATTGTTGGCGCACCGGCACTCCTTTGATCTATATGGCAATGTCGGCGTGGTTTGTCAAGGTCGCGGCGATCAAGGATCGCATGGTGCAACTGAACGAGGAAATTCGCTGGGTGCCAGAGCACATTAAGCACGGCAGCTTTGGCAAGTGGATCGAAAATGCGCGCGACTGGAACATCAGCCGGAACCGCTTCTGGGGTTCGCCGCTGCCGGTCTGGAAGAGCGACGACCCGACCTATCCCCGCATCGACGTTTACGGCAGCATCGCCGACCTCGAGCGCGACTTTGGGGTGGCCGTGACCGAATTGCATCGCCCCGCGGTCGACGACCTAGTGCGCCCGAACCCAGACGATCCGACTGGCAAGTCGATCATGCGGCGCATTCCCGAAGTTCTCGACTGCTGGTTCGAGAGTGGCTCGATGCCGTTCGCCCAGGTGCATTATCCATTCGAGAATCAGGAGTGGTTTGAAAACCATCACCCCGGCGACTTCATCGTCGAATACATTCCTCAGACACGCGGCTGGTTTTACACTTTGCACGTTTTGGCGACTGCGCTTTTCGATCGGCCTGCATTCTCAAATTGCGTGAGTCACGGCATCATCTTGGGCGAAGACGGGCAAAAGATGTCGAAGAGTTTGCGCAATTACCCAGACCCAATGAAGATGTTCGATCAGTACGGAGCCGACGCGATGCGGTGGTACTTTCTGTCGTCGTCGATCCTGCGAGGCTCAGATTTTGCGGTTACCCAAGAGGGCATTCGCGACACCGTGCGCCAGGTGATGCTGCCGCTTTGGAACAGTTGGTACTTCTTGACGCTCTACGCCAACGCCGAGTCGACCCATGGTAAGTTGCGCGCAGACAGCCCGCACGTGCTCGACCGCTACATCATGACAAAAACGCGCTCACTTATCGTCGAGACGACGGTGGCGCTCGACGAATTTGATCTATTCGTCGCGTGCGGCAAGATCAGAACATTTCTCGACGTGCTCACTAATTGGTACATTCGCCGAAGCCGCGACCGTTTCTGGGCTGGCAATCAAGACGCGATCGACACACTGCATACCGTCTTGCACACCCTGTGCCGCGTCGCCGCGCCGCTCCTGCCGCTGACGGCAGAAGAGATTTTTCGCGGGCTCACGGGCGAGCGCAGCGTGCACCTGCAACAGTGGCCGCTTGTTGAAGGGTTCGTCGAAGACCAAGTATTAGTGATCGCGATGGATCAAGTACGCGACATCTGCTCGACCGTCCTGTCATTGCGCAAGGCCAACACGCTTCGTGTGCGCCTGCCGCTGACTTCTGTCATCGTGGCATCACCGCTGGCCGACCTGCTGCAACCGTTTATCGAATTGATCAAGGACGAAGTAAACGTGCGCGAAGTGGTGCTGACCACAGACGTTGCCAGCCGAGTCGCCTACGAATTGCAGGTTGTGCCCGCTCTACTCGGCCCACGATTGGGTGCCGACACGCAAAAAGTTATCGGCGCCGTGAAGCGCGGGGAGTGGACGCAACAGGGCGATGTCGTGACGGCGGGCGGCTTCGAATTGCAGAGCCATGAGTTCGAGTTGAAGCTCGTCGCGGTATCGGGCAACGACAGCAATGCCAGCGCTACCTTGAGCGACGGCGCCGGCATGGTGATTCTGGACACCATCGTTACGCCGGATCTAGAAGCCGAGGGCGCGGCTCGCGATGTGATTCGCCTGGTTCAGCAGGCTCGGCGCAGCGCCGGTCTAGCCGTTTCGGACCGCATTATCTTGACGCTGGGGATGCCCCAGCCCCTACGCGGTCACGTCGACAAACACATCAATTCGCTAATGAATGAGACTCTTGCCCTTAGCGTGATTTGGGACGACCACCTCGTGCCCACAGATGAGCTCGACGGCGTACCCATCGCAGTGCAGGTGGAGCGGCTACGGTAATGCGCTTATAGAAGGTCTCAAGAGGAGCGAATATGCCAACAGCTAATGCCAAGAAGGTCGCGCAGGTCAAGAAGATAGCTGCCGCCAAGAAGGCCGCGCAGGTCAAGAAGCTAGCTGCCGCCAAGAAGGTCGCGCAGTTCAAGAAGATAGCTGCCGCCAAGAAGGCTGCGCAGATCAAGAAGATCGAACTGGCTAGGAAAGCCGCGGCAAAGAAAGCGCTCGACGCAGAGCGCAAGACCGCAGCGCGCAAGAAAGAACTAGAGCGCAAGGTTGCCGCCGCAGCGCGCAAGAAGGAATTGATCGCCAAGCAAAGAGCCGCAACCATCGCCGCAAAGGAAAAGATCAAAGAAAAGTTGCGAATGGAAGCCGAGCGCAAGACCGCCAAGGCCGCGATAGAAGCCGAGCGTCAAGCAGTCAAGGCGGCTCGCGAGGCAGAACGCGTCGCCAAAGCGGAGGCCAAGGCAGTGGCACTTGAAGCAGCATTAAAAGCCAAGCGCAAGCCCGTGCCGCCGCCTCGTCCGACGATCACCAAAACCGAATTCAGCGACGGAATGCAGGCGACCAAAGAGTTCGACTTGCGCTTTCTCGCCAATCAACGCGAGGCGTTGCTACTCGAGCGCGGCAAGTTGTTGGGCCAGGCGACACGACTCGAAGACGAGGCCAATTCCCTCATCGAAGATGTTGAGATGGGCGATGTGCAGTTTGACGAAGAGGGCGGCGAAGGTGACACGATGGTCGTCGAGCGCGAGCGCGACTTGACTCTATCGGCGCAGGCTCGCTACATCGCCGATGAAATCGATAGCGCTCTAGATCGAATTCGACTCGGCGAATACGGATACTCGGTGCATTCGGGTCTGCCGATTCCGCGAGAGCGCTTGAAGGCGATCCCATGGACAACCGAATCGGTACTCGAGCGCGTCGGCGGAATAAATAATCGATGACCGAAGGGTTACTAAAAAAGCAATCGAGGTTTGCTGACAGCAAGAGCGCCCTCGCGTTTGGCCTCGGCACGGCGACCGCAGTAATCATTATTGACCAGCTAGCAAAGACCTGGGCGGTCAATGCGCTGGACAGCGGTCGTATTGTGGATGTTGTGTCGACGCTACGGATGAACCTGACGTACAACTCTGGAATGGCTTTCTCGAAGGGTCAGGGATTGGGTCCAGTAATTGGGGTCTTTGCAC
>JAYTUM010000257.1:0-4167 GCA_043744575.1 Acidimicrobiales bacterium
GAAGATTCAGAGTGACTTGCGTGCAAGAAATCGCCGACTGTGTTCGTGACATCTTCTTGATTTGCGCCGATGCTAAATTGAAATGCCCCGGAAACTGGATTCCCGTCGGCAGACGTGACCCGCCAAAACACGACATAAGTGCCGTCTTCAAGTACGGGAATTTTGCCGCGGACGATTGAGTGATCGACCTTGTCGCGTTGGGCAACTGCGGCGACCACGAGCGCGCCAGTCGGGTCAAGAATGCGAATGCTTTCGAACACCGGCTCGAGCGACTCGTCGAAGCGCAGAACGATCTCAGTCGGCGACTCGGCGAGCACGCTCGAGGCCGCCGGCTCGCTACCGAGCAGGCCGGCGTGGGCGAACGAAACGGTCGCGGGCGACAATACACCAGCAGCCACGGCGAACGCCAGCAACAACTTTCGCCAAAAGAATTTCATCGCCTTCGACTCAGGCTAGAACGGATCGGGCTGGGCCAAGCCATCTACTTGCACGCGGCCAAGCAACCACGCCAGCCTGTGGCGCGGCGACAACCCCAACGCGACATCAGGCACATTTGTCATGCCCATCGGTTTGCGGCTGCGCCAGAGCATGATCTGTCGCTCGAGTTCAAGGCGCACATATGTGTCCGACCAATTCTGCCAAGTGAATTCGAGCGCGAGATCGGAGTGATGCACCTCAACTTCGCGCCAGCGCAGAAACACGATCTCGCTCATGTGGATAGTCGCGCCAGCGCTGTTGAGCCCCTCGCCCGCCCAAGTTGTCGGCGAGGCGCCCGCCCACGCTGCCTCGAGCGCGTAGATGCTTCGGCGCACATCGGCGACCAGTTCTTTTGCGCTAAGGGCTGCAGAGCCTTCAATGCCAGCGAGGCGCGCCGTGCGGCCGCCAACATATTGTTCGGCGATTTCACCGCGACCTGCCGCTGCGAGCAGGTGCACGTGGCTATCGGCGTTGCGGGCCAAGTGCGACAGTACGTGCCCTCGCGACCACTTCGGCAGTAGCGAATCTCGCCGACACTGTTCGTCGGTTATTGAGTCAAGCGCGGCCAGCAATAACTGGTGGGCGGCGGCGCAACCAAGCACGTGCTCGTTTAGCGCTTTGGCGTCGATAGTCATCGCCAGTCAACTTAGCGGCTGGGGCTAATTAGTTGTTGCGGCCCGTTGCGGAATTACGACCACGGTGCCGTCTGGCTCGTGGTGTACGCGCGCCGAAACTCCGTAGAACTCGGCGAGTGTCTCGGCGCGCAAGACATGTTGCGCCGTGCCCTCGCGAACCCGAAATCCCTGGTGCAAGAGCACGAGACGATCGGCATATAGACCGGCGAGCGTCAGGTCGTGCATTGCCGACACCACGGTTAGGCCGTGCTCGCGCCGCAGACCATCGACAAGTTCGAGCGCTTGCTGCTGGTGGCCAATGTCGAGAGCGCTTGTCGGCTCGTCGAGCAACATCACGGGTGCCTCCTGCGCTAGCGCGCGGGCGATCACCAGGCGCTGCCGCTCGCCGCCAGACAAAGTGCCCAGACCGCGGCGCGCAAAACTTGTGAGGTCTAATCGATTCAGAACGCGCTCAACCACTTCGCGATCGTTGACGCTTTCGGTGGCGAAGTGCGAGATGTATGGGTTGCGCCCGAGCATGACATATTCATGCACCGACATATCCGTGGGGATAACTGGTGTCTGCGGCACGTAGGCAATGTGTTGGGCCCGCCAGCGCGCGCTCTTCTTGGCGATTTCTTGCTGGTCGATCGCGATCGAACCGCCGTAAGGCACGAGGCCGGCGGCAGCTTTGAGCACCGAAGACTTGCCCGCGCCGTTCGGGCCGATCAGGCACAGCCACTCGCCCGAGTGCAAGATGTCGTTGAAGCCTATAACCGCGGGCGCTGCGCCATAACTAATGCCGAGATCGCAAAACCCCAGCACCGTCATCGCGACGCGTCTCTCGAGCGCAACAGCATCAGAAAAAACGGCGCACCAAAAAATGCGGTGACGATTCCGATCGGCGTCTCGGCAGGGTCTGCCAATATGCGACTAGGGATATCGGCGGCAACTAAGAATGCCGCTCCGAGCAAAATGCTAAGCGGCAACACCTTTTTATAACTGGCGCCCGCCAACAGGCGCACCGCGTGTGGCACGATGATCCCGACGAAACCGATAAGGCCACTGACCGCGACAGCGGCGGCGGTGCCAAGCGTCGCCGCCAAAACAACTATTAGGCGCACGCGGCGCACGTTGGTGCCCAGAGCGGTGGCCTCGTCATCGCCGATGCGCATCACGTCGAGCAAGCGACGGTGCATCAACAGCACCACGAGCGAGACCGAGATGTACGGAAGCACCAGGCGCACATCCGCCCAAGTCGCGCTCGACAGGCGACCAAGAATCCACGAATACACCTGGCGCACGACATCGTTGTTGCGCTGCAATATGAAGGTCTGAATTGCGGTCGCTAAAGATGTCACCGCGACGCCGGCGAGCACGAGCGTGGTGCTCGAACGCATCGAGCCAAACGCCGTGCCAACGACATATGTAACGAGAACTGCCAACAGCGCGCCAGCGAATGCGGCAGCCGGCAGCGGGTCAACTACCCAGTGCAGCGTGTTGTTGCGGTTCAGCGAGAACACTACGGTGGCGCCGAGCCCGGCACCGGCAGCCACGCCCAGTAGATACGGGTCAACCAGCGGGTTGCGAAACACGCCCTGGTAACCCGCGCCTGCCACCGACAACATCGCGCCGACTAGCGCGGCCAACACCACGCGCGGCATTCGAATCTGCCAGATGATGTTCCACTCCGCGTCGCTTACACCGCTATTCATATGAACTAGTGGCAGGCGATCGAGCAATTCCAGCGGTACCCGCCACCACTGCGGCCCCGCAGGCCCAATCATTACGCCGGCGATTAGGGCGATAAGGAGTATTACAACACTTGCAGGCAACCACCAGCGATTATCGCGTTGAAGAGCCTCTGCTTCAACTACCGATGCGGTTGCTGCAAGTGTCATGAATGAAACTTAAGCGTTGGCGAGCACTTTAGTTAGGGCGGCGCTCACTGCGTTTACGAGTTCGACTATGCGCGGTCCCCAACGACTAGCAACATCGTCGTCGAGTTCGACAACGTTGCCCGATGTCACGGCATTCAGCGATCCCCATCCAGCGCGAGAGCCGACCGTTGCTGCGGTCTGCTGGCAACACTTGGTGTCGGCCAAGAAGATGATGGCTGGATCGCTAGAGATAATTGCCTCGGCAGAAAGCTGTGGGTAGTCGTTGCCGGCTTCTGCCGTATCGGCGATGTTCTTCATGCCGAACAGCGCAAATACCTGGCCGATGAACGTGTTCGAGGTCACCGAGTAGAAGGTAGGGTCCAACTCGTAATAGAACGAGACTGGCTCAGCTGGTGCGGTGACGCTGGCAACCGCGGCGGCAATGTCGCTTTGCAGTTGCGAAGAAACTTGCACGGCCTCTGCGGTGTGGCCCGTGAGAACGCCAAGCTGTTCGATCTGCTCGTAAACATTGTCAAAACCTGCCGCTCCGGGAGCAATGAAAACTGGGATATTCAGCGCCTTAAGTTGCTTAACAAGATTGCCTGGGTCGTACGTGACCACAACGAGATCTGGCGTGTAGCCACTGATCGCTTCAATGTTTGGTTCGAATCCAGACAACTTAGTGCCGAGAGCCACTGCCTCGGCTGGGTAGTTCGAATACTCGTCAACTGCAACAACCTGCGAACCAGCGCCAATCGCGTAGAGCATTTCTGTTGCCGTCGGCGACAACGAAACGATTCGAATTGGTTGTGCGGCGAGAGTTAGATCGCCGACCGTCACTGGGTATACATCTGGCGCAACGGTCTGTTCGACCGCGACTGTAGTGTCAGCAACTGTTGACGAAGAACCGCACGCGGCTAGACCAACCGTAGTAATAAAAAAAAGGCCGGCGATGCCGACCTTGAGATACTTCTTCATGGATATTGTCTCCTTGCTCTTCTTGCGAGAGCGGTTGATGAAGTGTCGAACCAGGCGACCGGACTTGCGCACAAGATTGCTCTCGGGCTCTTTACCGTTGCGAGACAGTGTCGGGATTGAACCGAACTTCGCTGGGAACTACACACTTCGACTATTGCCGAAGTGGGATCAGACTAGCGCGGCCAAACGCGCAATGCCTTCCTTAATGTCGTCGTCGC
>JAYTUM010000258.1:0-1059 GCA_043744575.1 Acidimicrobiales bacterium
GTTGTGCTGCTCGACGAAGGCACCGTCGCTGCTATCGGCACCCACGACGAACTTGCCAGCACCAACACTCGCTACCGCGAAGTTCTCGCCAGCATGGACGCGACGCCGCAGGCTATTAACTGAGATGTGGCAAGCAGGCGGGGTCACCGACGAAGACCGTCTTAGCCGCGCCCAGGCGCGCACGATTGTCGGTCGCGTATTCAAGATGGCCGCGCCGTTTCGCAAGACAATGTTGATCGCGTTTGGCTGCGTGTGTGTCACTACAATTTGCACGCTGTCAGGCCCGCTGCTGGTGCGCCGCGGCATCGACCTCGGCATTCGCAACAAGGACACGCGCTCGCTTAACACTTCGGTCGGTCTGTACCTAGTTGTCGCTCTTGTTGCCTACATTTTTGGACGCATGCAGTTTCTATACCTCAACCGCACTGGCGAGTCTTTTCTTCGCGTGTTGCGCCTCGCCGTGTTTCGTCAGATGCAGCGTCAATCAATGGCCTTCTACGATCGCAACAAGGCCGGCGTGCTCGTGGCGCGCATGACTGCAGACATTGAGTCGATGGCAGAACTCGTGCAGTTTGGATTACTGCAGTTCATCGCCGCCAGCCTGCTTGTGGTATTCGCGATCGTCGTCCTCATCTCGCTGTCGTGGCAATTGACTATCGTGGCGCTGCTGGTGATGCCGATGTTGATCGGCGCGTCAATCAAATTTCAGCGTGACTCGAACAAGGCATATCTCGCTGTGCGCGAACGCGTCGGCGCCAACCTCTCGACATTGCAAGAGGGCATCACCACCGTGCGAGTCATTCAGGCCTACGCCCAAGAGCAAAATCAGATCGCCAAGTTCAACAAGTCGAACCGTGCGCTGTTCGACAGCCATGAACACAGCGTGCGCGTCTCGACTTGGTACTTCGCCTTAATCGAGTTCGGCGGCGTACTCGCTTCGGCGCTCACGATCGGCATCGGCGGCTGGCTGGTGCACCGCGGCGATGTCACGCTCGGCACCGTCGTGGCCTTCACTCTTTTACTCTCGAGCCTGTTCGACCCAGTACAGCAACTATCGCA